>JALFVM010000133.1 GCA_022787145.1 Lachnospiraceae bacterium
GCTTCTCCTGGAAAAATATAACGAAAGAGATCTGAAAAATCCGGCTGTTATCGTGGATGCCAACCATTCCAATTCCAACAAACAGTTTAAAGAACAGATTCGTATCGTAAAAGAAGTTCTCCACAGCCGCAGCTTATCAGAAGATATTCATAATCTGGTAAAAGGTGTGATGATTGAAAGCTATCTGGTAGAAGGAAACCAGAAAATCGGATGTGCAGATCATGTATATGGAAAATCCATCACGGATCCATGCCTCGGATGGGAAGATTCCGAACGACTGATCCATACAATTGCAGATATGTGTTGATAAATTGAGACCACTGGACGAACCAGTGGTCTTGTTGTTCTATAATTTTTCTTTCTGAATCAGCAGATAGCTGCCAGAATTTTAAAGTTTCTGGATAAAACGGAACTTACACAATCCTGTTATTATCAGACACCCCATATAAACCAAGGCACATACAGCCATAGATCCAAGTAGTGCAATGAGTCCCGGAATAGATGTTATGTGACTCAGAATACGGAAGAGTGCAGCTGCGGCAGCGCAGCTTATAATAAGAGAAGCAATCGGCACAATGATCCATGAGAAGGGATCAAAGGAAAAATTCACTTTGCTGTGGACGAAGTAAAGATTGAGGGTGGTGATCACCAGCTGGCTGATCAGAATCCCCCAAAGATATCCGGTGATTCCGTGTCGGGGTATGCAGATCATCACGAACAGGATACGGATGGCGAGTCCTATGGTATTTTGGAGGAAACACAGACCTGTATGTCCCAGGCCATTCAGGATACTGGAGAGAGTGCCGGTGAGATACAGGAAGGGACACAGGAAGGACAGCGTGCGGATAAATGTTCCAGCATCTTCATTGCCATAGACCAGAGTTCCCAGGGATTTCCCGAAGAAGAAAAAGATTCCGGTGGCAAAGATGCCCAGAAGAAGACAGTATTTGATCGTATTTTCTGTGGCTTCCTGTATTTTTTTGTCATTTCCCAGTGCCTGTTCTCCGGAGATTACGGGAAGAAGAACCGTTGATACGGAATTGGTGATTGCGGATGGAAAAAGTATAAAAGGAAGAGCCATACCGGTGAGGATTCCATAGATGCTCAGTGACTGGGAGGCGGTAAGCCCAGAGTGCTCCAGTTTGCCGGGGATCAAGATAGATTCCGTACTTTGCAAAAGCGTAAGGAGAAGCCGATTGGCGGTAAGAGGAAGCGAGAGACCTACCAGCTCTTTTCCGCATTTGATCAGAGAGTAGGAAGGGGCATTTTTGTATTCTTTCTCCTGAAAGTGAAATAAGATACAGATGCCGGAAAACAAAGCAGAAGACATTTCTCCTGCCAGGATACCTGCTGCTGCCAGGATCGGAGAGGGTTCCCATCCTTTTTCCAAAAAAATAAGATAGAGTACATAGGAAGAGAGCACCCGGACCAGCTGCTCAAGCAGCTGAGAAAAGGCAGGAATTCCGGTGCGGTTTCTGGAAAAATACCAGGCACTGATGCAGGTATGTAGGGTGCCCAGCGGAATACTGAATGATATCAGACGCAGCAGAGGTTCGCAGCGCTTTTCGCTGAGCAGATAGGTACTGATGGGTCCTGCATACCGATGCAGCAGATATGCAGCGATAAAGGAAAGACCAAGAGAAAAAATCAGACCGGACAAAAAATAGGCACGTGATTTCGGCGGATTTTTTTCCGCGAAAGCAGCGGCGCAGCAACGGGAGATACCGGTCTGAATCCCTGATACGACAAGAGCAAAACATAAAGAATATACAGGAAAAACAAGTTGGTAGATTCCCAGACCTTCTGCACCGATTGTGTGGGAAAGGAATATTTTATAGAAGAAGCCGATGAAACGGGTGATGATACCGGCCAGTGTCAGAATCGCCGCACCTGTTATGAGAGGATGTCTGGAGGGTTTGGACATAGACGGCCTCCGGTTCTTTTTTTGCTAATATATGTGAAAGACAGGCTTGACAGAACACAAGAAGGGTGATATGCTACCAAGTGAAATCCCAGTAAAACACTAGGATATTGAAACGACACAATCCAGCAAACCAAGCGGATGAAGCATTTTGTCGGATTTCGATGGCGGGTAAAATCCGTACTTCCAGAAGGGAGGAAAAATGAAGTTATCAACAAAAGGAAGATATGGCCTGCGGGCTATGATCGACCTTGCATTATACAGCGAACAGGAACCTGTATCGATTCAGAGTATCGCAGTCAGACAGAACATGTCGGAGCGGTATCTGGAACAGTTGATGGCCAGTCTGAAAAAGGCAGGTCTTGTGACCAGTATCCGGGGCGCATCCGGAGGATATCAGTTGGCCAAACCAGCCATCGGAATCTCCGTAGGAGATATTCTTCGGGCGCTGGAAGGCGATTTGCGTGCGGTGACCTGCAGTGCCCATGAAGGTGACGGGGGCTGTGAGAATGCTGATCTGTGCGTAACAAGATACGTCTGGCAGCGGATCAATGAAAGTATTACGCATGCGGTAGATACCATGTATCTGAATCAATTGGTGGAAGAAAGCAGAAAGTTAAAAGAAAAAGGACAGACCCAGCCGACAGGCTGTAAA
>JALFVM010000154.1 GCA_022787145.1 Lachnospiraceae bacterium
TCCTAACTTCATCAAGTTACGTTCTCTTGTTTGCGGGTTCTTCCAATGCTTCCATATACACATGCGCAATCGAAATCTAATGTTTGCGTCGAGTTCTTTGCAGAGTGTTTTCATACTTCCTATCTTGAAATAGTTAATCCATCCTCTGATGAGTTGGTTGAGTTTCTCCACTTTGTAGCTGTTGCTAACGCCCCAACTACGACGCGTGAGTATTTTCATCCTTTTCTTGAACTTTTCAACTGATTTTGCATGTGGCTTTGCCTTGTATTGATGTGCTCTTGAATCAAAGTAAAATCCAAAACCGAGATATTTCAATCCACTTGGTCTGTCTACTTTGCTCTTTGTCACGTTGACTTTAAGTCCTAGTTTCTCTTCAATAAAACGAGATATATTTCTCATTACTCGATTTGCAGACATTTCACTTCCGACCATGATGATACAGTCATCTGCATATCGCACAAAGTTAAGCCCTCTCTTTTCCATTTCCTTGTCAAGTTCATTGAGCATGATGTTTGCCAATAATGGCGAGAGGTTTCCGCCTTATGTGGAGCTAGATGTTATGCCGAGATACAGTCTGCCAACGTAGTATTTATCAACTTTCTCAGTTACTGAACTCGGCATAATAAGTCTCTATTTCAGAGAATTCAAAAACTGCATGAGATCCCGGTCTTTACTCCAGTCAGGCATATCTGATTCCCCGGTAACCTTAGGTGCAAGTTTATTGATTGCGTCATTTTTCAGACGGTTATCAGCACGGACATAAACCATTGTGGTTGAAATATCCTCATGGCCAAGAAAATCTCTGATGTAGATGATATTAATCCCTGCTTCCAGCATGTGCATTGCCTTACTGTGGCGAAACATATGGCAGTGGACATGCTCCGGAAAAGAGGAATCTTCTTTACGGACAGCATCCGCATATTTTTTGACGATATAAGCAATACCATCGCGGTCAATCTTTTGATGACAGCGGTTTGTAATCAGCGGCTGTGTTCCAACAGCATTTGACCGATATCGGCTGATATAGTTTCTGATAAGGATTGCCGTTTCATCTGAGATTACTACCGTCCGGTATTTATTACCTTTACCATGCAGGCGGACAGTAGAAACAGAACCCAGCGAAACATCTGCCATCGTGATATCGCAAAGCTCCTGAACCCGGCATCCACTGTCATACAGCAATGTAAGGAGCATTCGGTGCCGAAATCCGGTATACGAATTGATATCCGGGAAATTTATGAGGACCGACATCTGTTCAACAGTCAGAAAGGAAACCTCTTTTGGAGCAGCCTTTTTCGCTTTGATCCCAGATACATCCTGCAAAGGCGCAATGCATTCAATACTTTCAAACTGGGCATAACTGGCAAATGCTTTGATAGCAGCCAGCCTTTGATTTGCTGCTGATATGCTGGCACCATTTTTACGATACCATTCAAGGAACTCGATCACCAGTTCACGCTTGAAATCTTTTATATAAAAAGAAGCAGGGGAGATGCCTTTGCATTCAGTTAAAAAACGAAGGAACAGTTTTAACGTATCCCTATAGCTTAGAACTGTGTTTCTGGAATAGCATCTCTGCAGAGGCAGGTAATCCGTTAAAAATCCAGTGACAAGGCAGGCAAAATCAGTAGAATTCTTGTTCATTGATAGCAGCCTCCTTGATCAAATCCGGAAAAGAGGTTTTTAACTGTTCTTTTATATATGGAAAACGTTCTGCCGTAAGCTTGAGGTAATAAGCAGTCTCATCAAATCCTTCATGACCGAGCATTGTACACATATAGGGAAGGCAAGCCATAAGATCTTTTCCCTCGTCTGTCCATTTACGGAGCAGATTTACACAGTAGGTATGGCGAAAATCATGAACACGCGGGCCATTACCCGTATGAGAGATACCGGCCTTTTCCAGATATCTTCTGAAATTCCGGTAAACATTTACCAGCGGCATGGGCTGTCCGGGACGGATCATAAAGAAATATTCATCTTCCGATGAATCGGCATGGATCTTTTCCTTCAATTTCAGGCATCTGTCGGTAAGTAACGGATGTATGGGAATGATCCTTTCTTTATGATTTTTAGCTTCATGAACAGTGATAAATCCTTCCGTGAGATTCAGGTCTCTGATTTTGGCAAGGCGAAGTTCTGAAACTCTCATACCGCTTGTATACAGGATTCTGAAGAAAACAGGCATAACATAGCTGCGGTATGGACATTCACCTGGTACAGACTGGCTTTTATCAACTGCGGCAAAAAACTTTTTGAGTTCCTCATCCGTATAGATATGTGCATCATATCTGGTTGTCTTTTTTGTGATACCTTTAGGCGGGATGTATGCTGGAACTCCCATGTCATTCAGATATCTGCAGAAGACCCTCATTGTACTGATGCGGCTCGCCTGATTCGTAACAGATTCATGGCTTCTTTTACGGCACCAGAGATCGCATAATTCCTTGGTGATACATTTATCAGAAAGCCTGTTTTCAATGAAAAACAAATCAATCCGGCGAAAAGCGGAAGCCTCCGTTGCATAGGAAAAGCCAAGAGACCGTTTCAAAGCTACCAGTTCCTGAAATTCTTTTTTGAAAACGCTGCTGTAAACCGGTTCATTCATAGCAAAAATCCTCCGGGGAAAGGACGCATTCGGCAAGCTTCTGCAGGTCTGTTTTCAGATAGACTGCAGTTACGTCTGAGTCTGAATGTCCAAGAATGTCTGTGATAACCGGGAGCGGCGTCTCCATTTCAAGCAGCATGGAACCAGCAGAGTGTCTTAAGGAGTGAAAACCGGAATGTTTTTTCCTGCGTTGGTCAATTCCCGCTTTCCGCATGTAACGGATGATCTGTTGCTGCATATGATTCTCATCACCGATTGGATCAAATGGGGGCATATGTTTCAGGAAGATAACATCGGATTCATAATACTGAGGACGGCCGTTTTTGATGTAATCAATCACAGCCCATCCCACTGCGTCAGGGAGTGGCAGGTTCAGCGGTTTATGGGTTTTGTGCTGAATGATGGACAGCTTTTTCTCTTCCCAGTTAAAGTTTTTGAAACGAAGGTTTTTGATGTCACCAATTCGGAGTCCCAGCACACACGCAAGCACAATCATGGCATAATCACGCTTTCCGGTAGGGCTGTTCCTGTCAATGGCAGCAAGCATCGCTTTTAGCTCCTCAGCCTGCCAGGCAGAAGGAATCCGGGCACTTTTGGAAATGGAAGGCATGTGGATCTTTTCCGCATAATCAACAGAAATCTTTCCGGATGAATGAAGGAATCTCAGGAAATGCCTGACACCACATACATTCTGTTCAACTGTTTTAAAACTATATCCTGCCAGTGTTTTCAGGTATGAATTGCAGATATCCATTGTAACCTGATCCGCAGACGATATCTTGCGCTGGGTAAGATAATCCATAAACACAACAGACATCCTTTTATAATGGTTGACTGTGCTTACAGATAATTCAGAGGAATCCAGAAAATCTGCATATTCATTGAACAGTGGTTCAAACCTTTCGTCCAGCGTGAGCGGATTTTTAGATGCATAATACCTCCGTGTCAGTACCCTGTGCAGGCTGTAATCTTCAAGCATATGAACTACCCGGAGCAACTGAACTCTCTGTTGCGACAAGGTTCCGTCATTATATTTGCTGACCAGGTTATACTGCTTTTCAAGATATTTGAGTCCGCGTTCCATTTCATACTCAGTATCTCCGTATTCATTCATGAGGAAAGTCTGGATCTTTTTCCATTCTCTCTCATAAAAGTGGATGGTTGTTGAATTATAATGGTTTTCCAACAACAGTTCTTTCAGTCCATCTGTAATCATTTCAAGTTTCATGAGCTATGGCTCCTTTCTTTTTTTGATGATTACAGAATAGCAAAGGTGGATGCCTCTGACTGTGTTATGCCGAGATAATTTTTCAGAAACCTTTCATTTGTAAGGAAAATCCAGCTTAACTCGGCATAATAATTAACTCCACATAAGG
>JALFVM010000204.1 GCA_022787145.1 Lachnospiraceae bacterium
AAGATGAGCACTCGAATACGGAAAGGAAATAAATATCTAAAAGCAACTCTGGTGGAATGTGCTCGTGCCGCCATACGAAATAAGCAAAGTTATCTCTACTCACGGTATCAAAGAATTGCTGCACGAAGAGGTGGGAAAAGAGCTTTAATTGCAGTAGCTCATACTATGTTAATCGCTATCTATCACATATTAAAAGAGAAAGTTCCTTATCATGATCTTGGAGCGGACTACTACTCCGTTATCAATCAAGAAAAGATAATCAATAGAAATATTCGTTCATTAGAAAAGTTAGGGGTGAATGTAATTATTCAGCCGAAATGATCCTCTTTAACAGTACAATAGAGAAGTAAATAAGCCCGCCAAAGGCGAGCTTATTAAGTATGCTTGTTTATATGTTATCCGTGTATTATGTTTTCAGGACAACCCCTTTCTATTTTGCAAATTATCGCAACTTCAGGGCAGGTTATGTTTTTATTTTTTCGTGCATTGTATTGATTTTTTCGTGTATTTTACATATAATATTAATAATAACAGAAAGGAAGGGATATTATGGCTAAATCGTCTACCAGTAACATCAGTATTCGCATGGATAGTGAATTAAAAGCTGCTGCCGAAGCATTATTTGAAGAACTTGGAATGAATCTAAGCACTGCCTTTAATATTTTTGTACGTCAGTCTTTACGCGAAAGAAGGATTCCTTTTGTGATTGCCGAAGGCACCCCAAATAAAGAAACCGTCTCTGCTATGCTTGAGGCAGAAAGGATTGCGAAAGACTCTTCTATCAAGGGATATCATAATGTAGACGAATTATTCGCAGATCTTGATGAATGACAAAATATACAATCAAGCACACAACCCAATTCAAAAAAGACTACAAACTTGCCAAACGCCGTAACATGAATCTCAATCTTTTGAAAAATATCGTTACCAAACTTGCTAATGGAGAACCTCTGGAAGATAAACACAGAGATCATCCTCTTTCTGGAGATTGGTCTGGACATCGTGAATGCCATATCTTACCAGATTGGCTGTTGGTCTATCGCATTGAAGATGATGTTCTTGTGCTGACACTTTCCCGCACCGGCACTCACAGTGATTTATTCGGCAAGTAACTTTGAGTAGGGAATGAGACAAGGGGACGGTTCTGGTGTCCGGGAAAACCTGGACACAGAGCCGTCCCCCACAAAAAAAGGACCGCCAAGCGGTCCTTTTTACAATGGTTTATAACAATGAGAGGAGTATGCAAATTAATTTGCACGTTTTTTATTCTGCATACAGTCAAATCCAACAGCAAGGGCAAGTACAACACCCATAACGATTTTCTGTACATAAGAGTTTACGTTCATAAGCACCATACCGTTTTTCAAAGCACCGATGATGAAAGTACCGGCTACAACACCAGACATTCTACCAACACCACCAGTTACGGATACACCACCTAAAACTACACAGGTGATAACTTCGAACTCAAATCCGTCAGCACCGGAAGATGCGTTACCGGAAGCAGTACGGGACAGCATTACGATACCTGCCAGACCTGCGAAGAAACCGGAGATTGCAAATACGAGGTATTTGATTCTGCTTACGCGGATACCGGAAAGTTTTGCAGCCTCTACGTTACCACCTACTGCGTAGAAGTAACGTCCAAAGTATGTCTTATTCAGAATAAAGGAACCAATTGCAAAGCAGATAATCATGATGATTACTGGAATTGGAACGATACCAACATATCCCTGACCGATTACAGCAAATCCTTTGGAAAATCCGCTGATTGGCATACCACCACAGATAATCAGTGCCAGACCATAGAAAGCAGTCTGTGTTGCATAAGTAGCAATGATTGCCGGAATACCAACAGTAGATACCATGAAACCGTTCAGTACACCGATTAAGGTTGCTGCCACCAATGATACAAGAATTGCGATTACTGGGTGAATACCCATGTTTACCATCATGTATGCACAGATGATATTTACGAAAGAAATAATTGTACCCGTGGAAAGGTCGATGTCACCAAGCAGGATAACAAATGTCATACCGATGGAAGCAATACCATACATGGAAACCTGACGAAGCAGTGTAAGCAGGTTATTCGGACTGATAAATCTTGGATTTGCAATTGTGAAGACAATCACCAGAGCGACCAGTACAACCCAAATTGCCTGAGATTTTATTTGATTTAAAACTTTGTTTTCTTTCATAATTACTCTCCCTCCTGAGCTTTAGCTGCTGATGCAAATGCCATAATTCTCTCCTGGCTGAACTCATCTTTTGCAAGTTCTCCAGTCTGATTACCTTCTGCCAGCACCACAATTCTGTCTGACATTCCCATTAACTCTTCCATTTCAGAAGAAATCATCAGAATTGCTTTTCCTTCTTTTTCTACCAGATCATTCATCAATTTGTAAATTTCGTATTTTGCACCTACGTCGATACCACGAGTCGGCTCGTCGAAAATAATCAACTCAGAATCTGCTGCCAACCATCTTCCGAGAATTACCTTCTGCTGGTTACCACCACTGAGGTTTTTCACGAGCTGATTCAGAGACGGTGTCTTGATTGCCATATTTTTCTCATATTTTTCAGCAATCTCCCATTCCTTCTTTGAATCAATCACGCTGAATTTTGAGTTTCTCTCGTATATCGGCATATTGATATTATTCTTAATAGAAATACCAAGCATAGCACCATGACGTTTTCTGTCCTCTGGCACCAGAGCTACTCCAAGGTCAATCGCCTCTCTTGGGCTCTTTGGATTAATTTCTTTTCCTTTGAAAATAATCTTTCCAGACTCCTTGCGGGCTGCACCGAAGATCATCTCTGCAAGCTCTGTACGTCCCGCACCAACCAGTCCACCGAGACCAAGAATCTCACCTTTGTGAACCTTTAAGTTGATATTCTTATCACCGTTTCCAGTCACATTCTGAAGCTCTAAGAATACTTCATTTTTGTTGATACAATCGCCGCGAGGCGGATATGTCTGTGTCAGTTCACGACCTACCATGAGCTGAATTAATTCCTGCACGTGACTGTTTTTCGTAATCAGAGTCTTTACATACTCTCCGTCTCGGATTACTACGATTCTATCAGACAGACGATAAATCTCGTCCAATCTATGAGAGATGTAAATAATAGAAACGCCTTCGGAACGAAGCTGTTCTACTACTTCAAACATGCTCTCAACTTCTGCACTTGTTAAAGGTGCGGAAGGTTCATCCATAATCAAAACGTTTGCATTCTGCTGAATCGCTTTTGCAATCTCAACCATTTGCTGATATCCTACTGTCAGGTCTTTCATCAATGTCTTAGGATTAATCTTAATATGTAAGCGGTCAAACGCTTTTGCAGCTTCTTTTTCCATCGCTGCCTTGTCAACTACAATTCCTTTTCGAATCGGCCGTCCCAAAAACAGGTTCTCTGCGGCTGATAATTCCTTTACGTTATTAAACTCCTGATAAATAATGGCAATTCCATTCTCTGCTGCGAGCTGAGGCGTCATGCTTGTAAATTCTTTTCCATTTACAATGATCTTACCGGAAGTAGGAATAACAGCTCCGGAACAGCATTTGATCAGAGTTGATTTACCTGCTCCATTCTCTCCGATCAGTGCGAGAATCTCACCTTTTTTCAATTCAAGAGTAACATCTTTCAGCGCAACAACACCCGGGTATTCTTTTCTTATATGCTGTAATTGTAATACATATTCTTCGCTCATACTCATCCCCCGTGATCTTAATTATATAGGAGCGGCTGCTTTAGCCGCCCCCGTTACTTTGTTACTAAGTTTCTCTTTACATTCAACGATTACATACCAGCCTGGATTTCTTCGATGTTGTCCATGTTGATCTCACATAATGGTCTGTAAACGTTCTTATCAGCAGAGAAGTCCTCGCCGCTGAGAATTTTCTCGAACATTTCGAAACATGCCTGAGCTGTATCTGTGTTGGATCCCTCGAAACCTACGATAGCTCTAACAGCCTCGTCACCCGCCTGAAGAGAATCTAACTGCTCTTTTGTAACGTCAGTTGTGATAACACCACAGTCTTCCGGAATCTTTCCAGCACCGCCGTATTTCGCAAGCAGAGCTGTGTTGGAACCGATCATGGCACCAGCACCTACACCTACCCATACTTTACAATCCGGGTGAGCCTGAAGAACTGTCTCAGCCTTTGTCTGTACTTCGTTGTTAACAACACCGTCGATCGTTGCTACGATCTCATAATTGTCCTCGCAGAACTCCTCAAGACCTGCCTCAATACCATTTTGTCTCTCTAACAGAACCTGTGTATCTGGTTTACCGATAACACAAACCTGTGCTTTGTTGTCTGCTGTGTAATGCTCGTTGATGAAAGCTGCTGCTGTCTTACCAATCTCTTTTCCAAGCTCTGTGTTGTCAAGAACCCAGTTTGCTGTTGTATTTTCCATTGGGTTATCCCAGCACATAACTTTGATGCCCTCTTTCATTGCACGTCCACAAACTTCTTCTACTGCATCTGCATCGTTTGGATGAACCATGATCAGGTCACATCCAGCTGTGATAAAGTTCTCGATCTGCTCGATCTGTTTACCGGAGTTCTCCTCACATCCAACGATAGTAGCTTCATAGCCATTGTCTTTCAGAATCTGATCCAGTTTGCTCATAACGCCTGCCCAGTAAGCGTTCTCATAGTTCTGGATTGTGATACCGATTTTTTTGCCGCCAGCTGCTTCTTCCCCGTCAGCAGCCTCTTCTGTTGCAGCACCGTCTGTTGCAGCAGCGTCATCTCCACCGCCGCATCCAACTAATGCACTTGCTACCATTGTAGCACCCAGTAATAATGCAACTAATCTCTTTTTCATTTTGATGTCCTCCTTTTTTTGGATTAGTATATTTTTTTAACACTGCAGCCCTTCTCTGCCGCAGTGATAAAAATCTTTGTTTTAGAAGCAGGTAAATGCTCCGTCTACTACGATATCAGAACCTGTTGTGAATGTGCTGGTGTCTCCTGCAAGGTATACCAGAATAGACTGTAACTCTTCCGGTTTTCCAAGTCTTCCCATTGGAGCCATTGCGTTCCACTCTTCAATCAATGGTTTCAGATGAGGGGCATTCATGATCAGGTCTGTTCCAATGTATCCCGGGCTGATGCAGTTTACACGAACACCTTTCTTTGCCCATTCAATTGCCAGAGATTTTGTCAGAAGAATAACGCCTGCCTTTGATGCATTGTATGCACACTGTGGCTGCGGAACATTCACAATGTGTCCGGACATGGAAGCTGTGTTGATGATGGAACCGTATCCCTGTTTCAGCATCACTCTTCCGGCTGCTGTTGCACAGAGGAACACACCGTTTAAGTTGATGTTGATAACTTTTAACCACTGCTCATAAGTCATTTCCTCAGCTGGAACATTCAGTGCGATACCAGCATTGTTGTAGCATGCATCAAGTTTGCCGTATGTCTCAACAACTTTAGCAACCATTGCCTCAACGTCTTCCTGGTTTGTTACGTCACACTTAATCGCAATTGTTTTGGATCCTGTTGCCTCAGCAATTTCTTTTGCAACTTTCTCTGCGCCCTCGATGTTGATATCAACAATCGCTACGTCCGCACCTGCCTCAGCGAATGCCATTGCTGCGCATTTACCAATTCCGCTCGCTGCACCTGTTACATAAATTGCTTTTCCATCCAATCTCATTTTCTCAATAATTCCCATTTCCTTATCCTCCTTGCTATTTGTGAAATTTATTTTTTTGAAACACTTTTACAAAGTCGTTTCATAAATCTGATTTAATTAAATTATATGTTTCAATCGCCATTTGTGCAAGACGCAATAACAAACAAATTTTAATCGGATTTTTTATGCTATTTTCACAAAAGCCTCAAAGTCTTGGATTTGTTTATTTTGCAATTTTTACGACAGCTTTTACAATTTCAGCTTTCTCATTCACGCTTCGATCCATCGCTGTCTGGATATCGTCAAAATCAAAAATATGTGTGGCAATGCCCTTCAGGTTCACTTTACCCTGTGCAACAGCTTCAATCGCCATTGGATAAATGTGGCGATAACGGAATACTGTCTTAAAGGTAAGCTCTTTGTCAAGAGCAAGGCTCATCATCATATTCATCATACCGGTTTTGCCATAACCTACACAGACAATTGTTGCACCTTTGCAGACTGCCTGAATTGCCTGATTTGTGGTAATTTCTGTACCTGCAGTCTCAATCGCAAGGTCAAAGCCCCATCCGCCGGTCAGTTCTTTTGCCTTTTCAACCACATCGCACTCTTTGCCGTTGATAACGCCGTCTGCGCCCAGCTCCAGAGCCTTCTCCAGACGTTTTTCCATAATATCAACTACATAAACTTTGGATACACCACAGGCTTTGAGTGCCATCATGGATACCAGTCCGATGCATCCTGCACCGAAGACAACTGCAGTTTGTCCAGCGCATGCGCCACCCTGTTTTGCAGCATGAAAGCCTACAGACAGAGGCTCAATCAGAGCACCTTCCAGTGTGCTTACATTGTCAGGAAGCTTAAAGCACAGATCTGCCTCATGAGCCACATACTCCTGGAATACACCATCTACCGGAGGAGTTGCAAAGAATACAACATCCGGGCACAGATTGTATTTGCCTTCACGGCAGAATTTACATTTTCCACAGGTCTTTCCAGGCTCCAGAGCGACTCTGTCTCCCACTTTCAGATGTGTAACATCTTTGCCGACTTCTACAACCACACCACCTGGCTCATGTCCGAGAACAAACGGAGGTTCTACCACATAGTCACCGATTCTTCCCATCTCATAGTAGTGCATGTCGCTTCCGCAAATACCTACATACTCAAGTTTTACCAGCACTTCATTATCTGCCGGTACTGGAATTGGTCTTTCTGTGTAACCCATTTTTCCAATTCCATTCATAACTGCTACTTTCATTGTTCCTTCCACAACTGTTTCCTCCTTATACTATATTAAGATTTTTATTGAAGACTAAATTGTATTGATATATTTTTCAATCTGATAAACAGCCGCACCGAGTGCTGACATTTCTGTCCGATACTTGCAGACTTTCAGATAATCTCCCGTGTAACCGAAAATATTTTTCTTTGCGATTTTTTCCTGCAGCCTGTCAAGGTACGGTTCCATGTAGCTTCCCACATAACCGCCAAGCACTACATCGCAGTCAAAGCACATGCGCAGATTATCCACTGCAATCGCCAGATCATCCAGATATGTCTCCCAGATTGCTCTGTATTTATCATTGCCATTTTCCAT
>JALFVM010000218.1 GCA_022787145.1 Lachnospiraceae bacterium
GATTGTGGCTCTGGAGGCCAAGGGTTCGAATCCCTTTATCCACCTTTCCAGTTTATGGGTCTCCAGTATAAAGGGCTATCGCCAAGCGGTAAGGCACAGCACTTTGACTGCTGCACTCGCTGGTTCGAATCCAGCTAGCCCTGTTTTTTAGGTAGTTGGGTTGTTTTAAATAGAATATGGAGCATTAGCTCAGTCGGTAGAGCACTTGACTTTTAATCAAGTTGTCCGGGGTTCGAATCCCCGATGCTTCACGAACATGCAGTGTTTTCAAGAGAGTGAAAGCACTGTTTTTTTGCGTGAAATCCAGTATTTTCAAGAGTTTAGACTATTTTTGCATCTTCTGTGTTTGTGTATTTATTGAATTTGGAGAACAAATGAAAGTATGCAGTAAAAGAATAAATGTGTAAAATTATTGCAAAAGCCTATGATTTTTTCTACTTATTTTAATTATCTGATTTTTTCGTGGCAATTTCGTGTCACAAAAAAGATTGAAACTCTACGCGATTTCGTATAGAATGAAATCAAAAGAAGTGTGTTCTGACAAATTGATTTTTATGAAAGGGTAAACAGTGAACTATTTATCAGTAAAGGAAACAGCACAGAGGTGGGGGGTATCTCCAAGGCGCGTCCACCAATACTGCAAGGAAGAACGAGTTCCCGGGGCAAAGCGACTGGGAAATGCCTGGGCGATTCCAGAAAATGCCGTAAAACCACAAGATCCGAGACGTAGAAAAAAGATAGAGAAGGTGGCAGGTGGAGAAAAGAAGGTAGAGCGGGTAGGGGCAGTCATTGCGGCGGCAGGTATCGTGGACGAAGAGAAAGATGTCTCTCCATTGATGCATCTTGGGAAAATTTCTATTATCCGTCGTATGGTGTTGATTTTTCAGCAGGTGAAGATTTTTCCGATTGTTGTGATTACAGGATATCAGGCATTGGAGGTGGAACAGCATCTTTCTAACTATGGTGTTATTTTCGTGGAAAATGAAAATTACAAAACAACAGATAAACTGGAGTCGGCAAAGATGGGCTTTCATTTTCTTGAAGATAAATGCGACAAAGTTTTCTTTACCTCGGTGAATGTGCCTATGTTTACGGCGGAAACGCTTAGAAAGATGTTAGAGGTGGATGGAGAGATTGTAGTTCCGTCTTTTCAGGGAAAAAACGGACATCCCGTCTTACTTGGCTGGGAGGCAATTCGGTTCGTAAATGCATATCAGGGAGACGGTGGAGTGCGTGGAGCCATCGAAAGCAGCAGCTTTTCGATGCGGTTTCTTGATGTAGAGGATGAAGGCGTTCTTCTGATTAGCGATTCGATGGAACGCATTGACAATCTGGTGGAAAATCATAACGCACGTCTTCTTCACCCGTTTGTGAAGATTCAGATTGAGCGTGAGGGCATTGTGTTTGATGGTCGGGCAAAATTGCTGCTTCTTTTGATTCAGGAGACAAACTCTGTGCAGACGGCGTGCAGACAGATTGCTATGTCCAGAGGAAAGGCCTGGGATATGATCAACCAGATGGAGGAAGAACTGGGATTTGCCGTGGTGACACGCAGACAAGGTGGCAGTCACGGAGGAAAGACAGAATTGACAGAAAAAGGAAAGTCGTTTTTACAGGCTTTTCTGGAATATGAAAACATGGTGAAAAATTATGCGGCAGAGCAGTTTCAGATGAAATTTGGAAATCTCAAATAGCTTCAAGTACTTATAACAAAGTATTTGAGGCTTTTTTTCTGTGCATTTATAATAAATGTATCAGAAAAAAACGGACGAGAAGATATAGATGTAACAAAAATGGAGGGAAAATATGTTTGAATTAAATGTAAATGGAAAACTGGTACAGTGTGAAACAGACAAGAAGCTGTTGTCATTTCTAAGAGACGATTTGAAAATTACATCTGCAAAGGACGGCTGCAGTGAAGGTGCCTGTGGAACGTGTACGATTCTGGTAGATGGAAAAGCGGTGAAAGCATGTGTGCAGAAGGTTTCTAAATTTGTAGGGAAGAAAATTTTGACAGTGGAAGGTTTTGAAGAACATGAGCGTGCTGTTTATGAGTATTGTTTTGGAGCAGCTGGTGCTGTTCAGTGCGGATTCTGTATTCCTGGTATGGTAATCTGTGCAAAGGCACTGCTGGACGTAAATCCAGACCCGACATCTGCTGATGTGAAAAAAGCGATTCGTGGAAATATTTGTCGTTGTACCGGATATAAAAAAATCGAAGAAGCGATTTTGATGGCAGGAAAGTTTTTCAGAGAAAATCTGGAGATTCCGAAGCTTCCGGATGAATTGCATATGAATGAGCACTTCAACAGACCGGATGCTGCAGAGAAAGTCAATGGTACAGGAAAGTATGTAGACGATCTGGAATTTCCGGGAATGATTTATGCAAAAGCGGTTCGCTCAAAATATCCTCGTGCAATTGTCAATAAGATTGACATCAGCAAAGCACTGGCGCATCCGGATTGTGTAAGGATTCTTCTCAAGAAAGATGTGCCGGATAACGTGATTGGACATATGAAGAAGGATTGGGATGTCATGCTGGGCGAAGGCGATACAACGCGCTATGTGGGAGATTGTCTTGCTTTGGTGGCAACGAATCACAAAGAAACACTGGATGAAGTTGTAGGCCTTGTGGAAGTGGATTATACAGAATTACAGCCGGTTACTACGCCTCAGGATGCCCTGCGAGGGGATGCTCCGCTGCTCCATGAGGATGGAAATATTATGAGCAAATCTACTCTGGTACAGGGAAATGTCAAAGAGGCATTGGCAAACTCCAAATATGTAGTGACCAGAAAATACAAAACTCCGCATCAGGAGCATGCCTTTATGGAGCCGGAGTGTGCCATTGCTGTTCCGGAGGGAGAGGATGGGCTTTTGCTCTACACGGGAAGTCAGTCTGTCTATGATGAGCAGCGAGAGATTGCTATGATGCTGAAAATTCCAAAGGAAAAAGTACACAGCCATGCTATGCTTGTCGGCGGTGGTTTTGGCGGTAAAGAGGATATGAGTGTGCAGCATCACGCAGCATTGATGGCGTGGTACACAAAGAAACCGGTAAAAGTGAAATTCTCTCGCCAGGAGAGTCTGGCTTATCATACGAAACGCCATCCGATGGAAATTGAGATTACGACAGGCTGCGATGAGAATGGTATCTTGACAGGAATGAAAGCTGTGATTATTGCTGATACAGGTGCTTATGCGTCTTTAGGCGGCCCTGTTCTTGACAGAGCCTGCACACATGCAGCAGGTCCATACAACTATCAGAACGTAGATATTCTCGGTATGTCTGTATATACTAACAACATGGTATCGGGAGCGTTTCGTGGATTTGGAGCGGCACAGAGTAATTTTGCGATGGAAAACAACTTAAATCTTCTGGCCGAGAAGGTTGGCATTTCTCCGTGGGAAATCCGCTACCGCAATGCAATCCGTCCGGGACAGATTCTTCCAAATGGTCAGGTGGCGGATGAGAGTACTGGCGCAGCCGAATGTCTGGAGGCAGTCAAAGAAATTTACGAGTCCAATCCGCGAGCAGGAATTGCACTTGGTTGGAAAAACAGTGGAAAAGGCGTTGGTATTGTAGACAGCGGAAGATGTAAGCTGCAGATTCAAAACGGAAAAGTTTGTGTACTGACTTCAGCAGCCTGTATGGGACAGGGAATTGCAATTATGTGCGAGACAATTTTGTGCGAAGAAGCAGGAATTTCTCCACAGCTAGTTGTACATGAACAGGCAGATACAAGAATTACACCGGATTCCGGAACAAGTACCGCATCAAGACAGACGGTTGTTACCGGTGAGGCAGTGCGAAGAGCTGCTGCTATGTTAAAAGAAGATCTGGAAGCAGGAAAAACGCTGAAAGAATTGGAGGGAAAAGAATATTTTGGCGAGTATCATCCAATTACAGATGGATTAACCTCTACGACGGCAAATCCGGTTCGTCACGTCAGCTACAGCTATGGCGTACAGGTTGTGCTTCCAAATGAAGAAGGAAAAATTGAGAAAGTCGTAGCGGCATATGATGTTGGAACTCCTGTTAACATTCAGTCTGTAGAAGGTCAGATTGAAGGCGGTATGGTCATGGGGCTTGGCTATGCTTTGACAGAAGAGTTTAAATGTGTCGATGGATACTGCAAGACCAAACTGGGAACATTAGGCCTGATGCGTGCGACGGATGTACCGGAGCTGGAAGTAAAGCTTGTGCAGGGACCTGGAAAAATTCCGCTGGCATTTGGCGCAAAAGGATGCGGAGAACTTTGTATGATTCCGACAGGAGCTGCATGTGCCCACGCATATTATCGTATGGATGGAAAATTGAGAACTTCCATGCCATTGCAGGATACTTATTACAAGAAAAATAAAAAATAAATCGTTTGCTAAAAAACAAAACCTAATTTTGAGATAAGAAATGGAACCCACAAAAAAGGACGTTTTACCGCTTTAAATAGTAGACTTGTGAAAAGCAGGGTGTGTTGCTATACTGATTGAAATATAAAATTTTCAAAAGGAAATATGGTACGTGCATGAGAAATTCGCGTGAAGGAGGAAAAATTATGGAGTATCACATTTTGGCAATCAACCCGGGCTCGACATCCACAAAAATAGCGGTCTATGTGGATAAGGAGGAAAAGTTTGCGGTGAACATTGATCATCCGGCAGAGGAACTGGATGTGTTTGAGGGCATCAACGAACAGTTTCCATTTCGCAAGGAAACAATTTTGAATGCTTTGAAAGAGCGTGATTATGATGTTTCGCAGCTATCTGCTGTTGTGGGAAGAGGAGGACAGCTTCCTCCGGTGAAGGCAGGCGGCTATCTTGTTAATCAGGCAATGAAAAGAAGGATCATAGAGGGACCGATTGTCTCTCATGCATCGAACCTCGGAGCGTTGCTGGCAGATGCAATTGCTGCGCCGCTTGGAATCCCTGCCTATATTTATGACGCAGTTTCGGCAGATGAATTAAAGCCGGTGGCGCGTGTCATTGGAATTCCGGAGATTAAGCGCCAGAGTTTCTGCCATGTACTAAACAGCAAAGCGATGTGCAGAAAGGCAGCAGAAGCCGTTGGAAAGCGCTATGAAGATATGAACTATATTGTGGCGCATCTGGGTGGTGGAATTTCCGTCAGTGCTCATGAGAAGGGAGAAATTGTTGATGTAATTACGGATGACGGAGGTCCTTTTTCGCCGGAGCGCTCCGGAAGCATTCCGCTGATTTATATTGTGGATATGTGCTACAGCGGGTTATACAACAAACGTGAAATTCTGAAGAAGCTGCGCGGTATGGGGGGTATGAAAGCACTTCTCGGTACACCGGACTGCCGTGAGATTGAGAAAATGATTGCGGATGGGGATGAAAAGGCAAAACTGGTCTACGAAGCGCAGGCATATCAGATTGCGAAGGGAATCGGTGAGCTGGCGCCGACTTTTGAGAATGGACTGGACGGAATTATTCTGACCGGTGGAATTGCGTATTCGAAAATGCTGACCGGAATAATCAAAAAGAGAGTAGAGTTTATGGCTCCTGTTTTGATTATGCCGGGAGAGAATGAACTGGAATCTCTTGCCTGGGGAGCTCTTCGTATTTTGAAGGGTGAAGAAAAGGCACATACTTATCGGGAACCGAGAAAACCAAGAATAAAGTATTAGTACAGTAAATGAGCAGTCATTTATTTTGGGCTAGAAAAAACAGGGGCTATGCGTCCCTGTTTTCTAATGCAATCGAAAGAGAATGGTTCAGATGTTCTTTCATTTTCTTTTGTGCTTCTGCGATGTTGTGCGCTTCAATCAGTTCGTAAATTTCTTCATGCTCTTTCTGAATCTTTTCCTGATATTCTAATTTCTGTTCATAGCTGGCCGACATGATGGTGAGCTGGCCGCGCATTTTTTCTGCAGAAGTCAGAAGCCTTTTGTTACCGCAGTAATTGTAAGCAATCAGATGAAAGCTGTCTGAACAGAGAATCCAGTTTTTTGTGTCCTGAATTTGCAAATATTTTTGAGAATCTGTAATGTTGTCCGTCATATCTTTTAGCATGGCTTCATAATTGCCGTTGTCGTATGCATATCGGATTGCGATGCTGTCTAGATCGCCAATGAATTGATAGATTTCTTCGAGATCACCTTTCGTAAGTTCTACCACGCGAATACCTACATTGGAATAGTAAGTGACAAGGCTGTCTTCCGTAAGGCGTGTCAATGCTTCACGAATCGGAGTGGAACTGACTTGAAAACGCTCCTGAAGAAACTTCAATGTCAGCTTTTCACCTGGTTTAATAGTTCCTTGAATAATATCTTCTTTTAATATGTCATAAATCTGGCTGGACAGAGTACTTTTTACTAAATGGCTCATGGTGTAATTCCTCTCTATTTTATCATTAAAGAAAGTGTATCATATTTTGTTTTCGAAAGCAATTTTAGTGAATTTTGCATTTTGCAAAATGTTTATTGCATAATCTTTAGGGCTTTAGTATAATAAAGAGAAAAAAGCTTTTGGACGAGGAGGGAGATTATGTCGAATAATCAAATTATTATTTTGGTGTGTGCCATTTATTTTCTGACGATGATTGGCACAGGTGTTTATGCGGCAAAAAGAAATAAAAAGGCATCTGATTATCTGGTTGCCGGACGTGGGCTGAATACGGTGATGACAGCAATCACACTGGCCGCAGTGCAGATTGGTGTTGGAATTGTATTGTCCAGCGCAACGAACGGATACAACAATGGAGTATGGCCGGGAATTTATTATTCCATTGGCTGCGGCGGCGGTCTGATTCTCGCCGGCGTACTCGTGACAAAGAAGCTGCGTGCCCGGGAGGGATATGTTCCGATGGACTTTTTTGCACAGAGATATGGAGACAGCAAAGGGATTCGTTTTTGGGCGTGGCTGAGCAATGTACCAAGTCTTCTTGGAATTTTTATTGCACAGATGCTGGCAGCAGGAAGTATCTTGTCAGGTTTTGGAATTCCATTTCGCTGGGCTATAATCATTACTGCGGGCGTCGTCTTGATTTACTGTACCATCGGCGGTATGTGGGGCGTTGTTTTGACGGATGTCATTCAGACAGCTGTGATTGCTGTCGGCGTACCGATTTTTGCAGTTTGCATTCTGGTGAAGTATATGCATGCGGGCGGCTCTCTGGGAGCGATTTACACAACGCCATTTATTCCATCCGGCATGTGGACAAATTTCATTTATCTGGTTCTTCCATTTTTGTTGTCCATTTCGGTATCTTATGATGCCTACGCACGTATTCAGTCTGCAAAAGATGCAGAGACAGCAACAAAAGGCTGTATTGGCGGTGGTATTATTGTTATCATCATTGGATTGTTATGTTCTACGATTGGTGTGGCTGCCAAGACACTGTATCCGGGCGTGGAAGATGGTATTTTTACGATTGCAGCAATGCAGACATTGAATCCTGTATTGGCCGGAATTGTAATCGCTGCAATTTTGTCTGCTGCGATGTCTTCTGCGAACTGCGTGATTTTATCACTCGGCTCCTGTTTTGCCAGAGATTTTTATAACAAAGTATTGCATCCGGAAGTGGACAATCTCGATGAACTGCCAAAATCAAAGAAGATTTCTCAGTTGACTGTATTGGTCGGAAGTATTGTGGGCGTTATTTTTGCATTTTACATGACAGATATCCTGGATGCCATGATTATTTTTAATTATCCTTATATGGGAAGTCTTTTGATTCCGCTTCTGGGAGGTCTGCTGTGGGATGGAGCGACAAGAAAAGGTGCTTTTTGTGCGGCTCTTGCCGGAGGTATCGTAGGTGTCGGCGCTTTTTTGATCGGCATTCCGGGACCGCTGAATGGATTGATGAATACGGACCTTGCTCTGATGATTGCTTATCTGATTTCTACCGTAGTATTATATGTAGTCAGTGTGAATGACAAGAAAGGGCAGGAAGAAAATCAGGCGAGAAAGATGCGAACGAAATAATTGTAGGAGGAATTTGTAATGGGATATCAATGGCCTTATGCAAATGAAGTAGGAGAGACAGAACAGGCATCCTGTGATGTGTTAGTTCTTGGTGGAGGACTGGCAGGATGTTATGCGGCAATCGCAGCTGCCAGAAAAGGAAAATCGGTGATTCTGGTGGAAAAAGGTGCGACTGTGCGAAGCGGTTCTGCAGGAAGTGGATTTGATCATTGGGAATCTGCCTGTACAAATCCCTGTTCAAAGGTAACTGCAAAGGAAATCGCAGAAGCCTATATTGATGAACAAGATCATTACAGCAATGGAATTGCGCATTATATTGAGTGCAGAGAAGGATATGACCGTCTGTTGGATATGGAATCTTTTGGTGGAAAGATTCGCGATACGGAAGATGAATTCAAAGGTGCGGAATTTCGTGATGATGAAACAAAGCTGATGTTTGCTTATGATTATGAAAATAAGTTCACGCTGCGTGTCTGGGGCTCTACCTTTAAGCCGGCTCTTTACAAAGAATTGCTGCGTCTTGGCGTGATGGTATACGACCGAACAGAGGCAACGATGCTTTTGACAGAAGTAAAAGATGGGAAGAAACGCGGCATTGGTGCCTGTGGAATGAATGTACATACAGGCAAGTTTTATACGTTTCTTGCCAAATCTACGATTCTTACGATGTCAAGACCTGCCAGAGTGTGGCTGTTTAATCCGGATTTGATGGGACTTTGTGAATTCCGTCCCCCGCAGAGCATTGGAAGTGGACACGCGATGGGCTATCGTGCTGGTGTCGAATTTACCATGATGGAAAAATCGGTGAAGGGAGAGTTTTCAGCAGCCGGAAGAAGCTACCCTCCTTATGGAGCCGGAAATAACCACAACACCTGGTATGCAGCAACGATGGTCGATGCGAGAGGTGTGGAGATTCCTTATGTGGACAGAGACGGCAGAGAACTGAAAATAGTTTCGGAGCGTTATTACCCGGTCAAAGGCCAGAAGTTTTTCCTGAAGGGCGGTGTGATTGATAACCCGAAATATGAATACCGTGGACCGGAGACACTGGAATTTGAGGAACTGATGAAACGAGGCTATCAGCTTCCGTTCTATGCGGATTTGAGCAAGATGCCGGAGATGGAGCGAAAAGTAATCTGGGGTATGATGGTCGGAGAGGAAGGAAAGACAAAAATTCCGATTCTGGATAATTATACGAAACGCGGATTTGATCCGCAAAAGCATATTCTGCAAAGCTACGGAACAGGATGGCAGTCTGCGTCCTTCCTTTCACAGGAGAGGCAGCTTTTCGGCGCACCTGGCGGAATTTTAAACGACTGGGATCTGAAGACGAATATCGACGGGATTTATGCGGCAGGCGATCAGCTTTATGCTTCTGACTGCTGTGGATTTGCGGCAGCGACTGGCTATTATGCCGGACGAAAGGCAGCCGATCATGCCGGGGAGGTTGCATACGGAACTCCATCGAAAGAAGAAATTGAAAAAGAGATGGAGCGGCTTTATGCACCGCTGTACGTGGAAAATGGAATGGATTGGCGGGAGCTGAATATGGCGATGTCAAAAGCGATGCAGACTTATTGCGGTGGTATTAAGTGCAAGGATTTGCTTTTGGAAGGGCTGGATTTGATGGAGAGCTATGAGCGGGAATTTGTACCGAAGCTGAGTGCGCAGAATCCTCATGAGCTGATGCGTATTCATGAAGTTTTGGATATTCTGGAAGTCTCCAAAATGATTCTCAATGCCTGTCTGCTTCGCGAATCCAGTTCTGCGCAGCTTTGCTTTGAGAGAAGTGATTTTCCTGAGATGGATCCGGAGAAAGACCGCTGTTTTATCACGATTTATCAGGAGGACGGTCAGGTGAAATCCCGCCGGGTTCCTTTGAATTATTATGGCGATGACGTAGAAGTGGAGTATGAAAAACGCAATCAGGATTACATTGGAGGTGAACGGTCATGAAAAAAGTAGAATTTCAGGCTTCTGTTGTGACCTGCAGTGCGAGGCCGATCATTTATAATGAAGAAATCTGTATCGGATGCAACCGCTGTGCTCAGGTATGTCAGGTTGATATTCTGGTTCCGAGTATGAAGAAAGGAAAACCTCCCATTGTGATGTATCCGGGAGAATGCTATTACTGCGGAAGCTGTGTCATGGAATGTCCGAGGGAAGGAGCCATTACGCTGCAGCATCCGGTGATGAATCAGGCAAAATTTATACCGGTCAAAAAATAAAGCTTTACAATTCCGCCGAGATGCGTTATTATAAAGAGCGTATCTTGTGCGGATATGGCGGAATTGGCAGACGCGCCAGATTTAGGTTCTGGTGTCTACGACGTGCAGGTTCAAGTCCTGTTATCCGCAGAAAAAAGCTGGAAAGCCTGGAAACAGGCACTTTCCAGAATCAGAATGAGGGTTCTTCCCATATGGGAAGGACTCTTTTTTGTGTGATTTGGATAATAGAAACAAAATAAATCCAAATGCAAATCTTGTTTTTGCTATCGCCTTCCTATAGAATAAGGATAAAGGCAGTGCAAAAATGAGATTTGCAGGAGGTGTCTATGAAGAAAAAGGTGGCAATCGGACTTCAAAATTTTGAAGAATTAATTCAAAAAAATTATTACTATATTGACAAAACAGACTTTATTAAGGAATGGTGGGATTGCGGAGATAGTGTTACGTTAATTACCCGACCGCGCCGTTTTGGAAAGACTCTGAATATGAGTATGGTAGAAACATTTATTCAGTATCAAAGTGATGCATGACAAGAAAAGCGGGAGTGTCGCAAAATAACTGATTAGTCAGTTATGGAGAGAGGCTCCCCTTTTGATTGTAGTTTGCAATTTCCCAACAAGTATGATAATATATCGATGTTAAGAAGAAAATTCAAGATCATTTCGGTCGATTCAGACAAGTTTCCATGATTAATATTGATAAACAGAGAAAGAGGATATATATG
>JALFVM010000012.1 GCA_022787145.1 Lachnospiraceae bacterium
AGACTGGCTGGTAGGAATGAACGCAACCAGAGCTTACACCAGTAAATATTATAAGAAGCTGACTGTGGGGCGTGTCCAGACACCGACGCTTGCCATGCTGGTAGACAGGGACAGAGCTGTTTCCTCATTCCAAAAGGAAAAATATTTTAATGTGGAACTGGATCTGGATGGCCTGCAGGTAGAAAGGCAGAAAATCTTTGATGAAAAGGAAGCAGAAAAGCTGAGAGTTCTTTGCCAGGGAAGTGATGCTGTTGTGGAAGAAATCCGTTCAACAGATAAGACCGTAAAACCACCAAAGCTTTATGATCTGACTACATTGCAGAGGGAAGCGAACCGGCATTATGGCATGACTGCCCAGCAAACGTTAAATGCGGCACAGTCTCTGTATGAGCAGAAACTGATCACCTATCCGAGAACGGACAGCCAGTATTTGACGGAAGATATGGCGGTAACTGCAGGAAATGTGATTCGGAGAATTCATGAAAAGTATCAGCTGACAGGCCCTTTTTATCAGCCGGAAAAGCCGAATATCAGGCTTGTCCTGAATAACCGGAAGGTATCCGATCATCATGCAATTATTCCCACTGTGGAATTGACAGATTGTGATCTGTCACAGTTAAAGGATTGGGAACAGAAAGTATTGTTCCTCATATGTGTCCGTATGGCGGAAGCAACAGAAAAAGATCATATTTTCACAGAAACCGATATCACTGTGAAATGCCGGAACGAGCTGTTTTTTGCGAAAAAGAAAGTGGTAAAGCAGAGGGGATGGAAGCTTTATGAAGAGTGTTTCAAAAACAAAGAAGGGCTGGCAATGGATAATCCGGAAAATGTGGAGACAGACCGATTTTCTGATCTGGCTCCCGGACAGATCTTTTACAATGTGGCAGCTGATAAATCGGAGCATTTCACTTCCCCACCGAAACAGTACAGCGAAGATACTCTGCTTGCGGCTATGGAGACAGCCGGGAATAAGGAATTCGATGAGGATACAGAGAAAAAGGGGCTGGGAACTCCGGCAACCAGAGCAGGAATCATTGAAAAACTGGTACATTCCCAGTATGCCGTCCGTAAGGGAAAACAGATCATTCCTACAGAAGATGGAAAGGTTCTGATTGAGATCCTGCCCGACTTTCTGAAATCAGCCAGCATGACAGCGGAATGGGAAAATCAGCTTCTTGAAATGGAAAAAGGTAAGATCACCCCGGACAGATTTATGACCGGAATTAAAAATATGATCACCATGATGTTGAACGGATGTGACACGATCCCGGAGGAAGAAACCAGAAGGTTCCAGACAAGGGAAAGCATCGGAACTTGTCCGGTATGCGGAAGTCTGGTCTATGAAGGGAAAAAGAACTTCTACTGCAGTAACAGAGAATGTCGATTTGCCCTTTGGAAGGAAACAAAATATCTGGAGCGGATGCAGAAAACCATTGATAAACGCATGGCTGCCGAGCTTTTAAAAAGCGGGAAAGTACGCGTAAAGGATCTGTATTCTGTTAAGAAAAATATGTATTTCGAAGCAGATCTGATCATGGATGCGAATGAAGAACGCGTGAATTTCTCTCTTGAATTTCCAAGTAGGAAATCATCAGGGAAAAGCAAGAAAAAATAGAAAACGAAAAGAGAAAGAAATCAGGAAAGGACGAAAAATATGGAATTTGAAAAATTTGTAGAAACTGTAAAAGAAACAATCAAAGACTATCTTCCGGCTGAATATAACAATGCCAGTGTTGATGTTTATCCCCATGAAAAGTTGAATGAAAGCTATCTGGGGATGACTGTAAGAATGGAGAACCAGGTGGCGTCCCCTACACTGAACCTGAACATGTTCTATGAACAGATGCAGGATGTTCAGATGAATATGGAAGATATTATGGAACGGATGGCCGAGGTTGTGCAGATCACACCTATGGATATTGATATGGATATTTTGACTGATTATGAAAAAGCAAAAGAGAATCTGTTTATCCGGGTATCTGATGCGGACAGGAATCAGGAAATGCTGTCAAAAGTTCCTCATACTCGTGTAGAGAATCTGGCGATTACCTATCATATCTTTGCTAATTCCGGAGCAGATGGCATTGCTTCTGCGATTGTAAACAACGAAATGATGAAACTTTTTGGTGTTTCAAAGGACCAGCTTCATCAGGATGCTCTGGAAAACAGTCCGAAGGTGTTTCCGGTCAAGATAGAATC
>JALFVM010000036.1 GCA_022787145.1 Lachnospiraceae bacterium
ATTTCACAGCAGAAGATGCAAGGACAAAACTTCGTTCATTATATCCAAAGTTTGGCTCATGAAAATGGGTCAGACTTGAGAATATTTTTGCTTTAGAAATCAGCTTGTCGTTACACTAGAGTCATTTGATTTTGCTATGTAAATCAATAATGCAACTGTAAGAACAGCCCATATTCCCTGAGAAACAGCAGTCTCTAAAATGATAGACTCCATATTGCCACCTCCTTTTCAGCTTTTTTGCATTATATTTAAAAGATTATGTAATGCACGATTATGAATATTATAAATTTGACGTAGGCTATAGTTGAAAAATTCACTAATTTGTTCCCAAGTATATCCGTTGATATATTTTTGAATTAATACATTTTTCTCAAGTTCTTTGTTTAGTTGATTGATATTTTTTAAGATATCTGAGCATACATACCATTTTTCTTCTATTAACAAATAGAGTGCATTCTTCAATAATACAGAGAAATCGTTATGTTCCATAATGCTAAATAACGGAGCAAGTTTTCGCTGGTCTTCATTTGATTCGTTTTCAAAAAGAATAATGAGGGAGCTGATGGTATGAGCAGAATCTTTAAAAAAACGATAAGATTTCAAATATTCTTTTAATTGTTGTATATTTTCCATATGTTATGTTTGCATTTCTCCTTTGTTTTATGAGTAAAAAAGAAAATTAATATTAATTTGTAAACCTTTTGTTTGTTTCTTTCTAAAGATATTAGTGAAAAAGATTGCATTGAATTGCATAGATTTATTATGCTACTTTTTTGTTACAGTTAACTGTAGAAAATATCTTTGGAAGGAGAATGAGTATGGAAAAAATTAAAAATGCCACGGAATGGATGATTAAACTTGCAAAAGATGAAAGTCATGGATATGATCAAATTTATCGATGGGGACCGGATTATGATTGTTCTTCAGCGATCATTACTGCTTGGGAGCAAGCCGGAGTGCCGGTAAAAAGTCGAGGCGCGACATATACAGGGAATATGTATCATATTTTTAAGCAGTGTGGTTTTCATGATGTTACCAGCACAATTAATTTATCAAGTGGATACGGTTTGCAATATGGAGATGTATTATTGAATACCGTTTCACATACAGCAATGTATATTGGAAACAATCAGATTGTGCATGCAAGTATTAATGAGAGAGGGAAGGCCATCGGAGGTGAATCTGGAGACCAGACCGGAAAAGAAATTTGTATACGAAGTTATTATAATAAGCCGTGGAATTATGTACTGAGATATGGAAATGTGGTGAACAACTTAATCGGCAAAGGACAAACGTATGTCAATGCTTTTCTTGGAACAGATATTTCTGTGGATGGAATTTATGGAAGTGAAACGAAAAAAGCTAGTATTATGGTATTGCAAAAAGCAATGAATCTGGACTATCAAGTAGGGTTAAAAGTAGATGGAATATGGGGAAATGAATCTTCTGTTTCGCTTGGAAATCACTATATTGCATATGGAGAAACACAATACCTCGTTACAGCAGCCGAGATTCTGTTGCTTTTGAAAAAGTATGATTGTGGTTCAGTAGAATTTCCTGGTATATTTGCAAATGGATTGCAAAAAGCTGTTTGGGATTTTCAGAAGAAACATTCTATGATGATTCAGTCACGTTGTGATAGACAAATGTTTTTACAATTAATTCAATAGAAAAGTGTATGGAATATTCATGCAAAAACTCTCCTGTCTATACATACACAGGAGAGTTTTTGCATAAGATAATAATAAAAACCAGGTGATCATGTGGGCCGTAAGACTTCTCAGATCAAGGCACAAATGGTATCAACAATGGAAATACCGCGGGATCTGGCTTATCAGGAGGTTCTGTTGACCGTGACGGGAAATACCAGTGTGTGTGTGGAAAACTACAGGAGCATTCTGGAATATACGACGCAGAAAGTATTGCTGCTTACGAAAAACGGTCGTTTGCAGATTACGGGAAAATGCCTGGAGATACAGTCCTACACCAGCGATGAAATGCTGATTACAGGTCACATTACAGAGATTGCATTTCTGAATTGAGATGGGAGGGACAATCCGTGGAACAGGTTGTGCGTCTTATGGGCGGGTTTGTGAGGATTCGCCTGATCAGTCATACGCCGGAGCGATTTTTGAAACTGTGTGCCAATCATGGTATTTCGTTTCGACACTTAGTCTATCGCGATGGCTCCTATGAGATGGAGATCAGTGTCCGTGATTTTCGACGGCTGCCGCCGGTGTGCCGCAAATCATCGTCACGTGTTCATATATTGGAGAAAACAGGACTGCCCTTCTTTTTTTACAGAAATAAGAAAAGAAAGGCTTTTTTTATTGGAATTTTCTTCTGTCTGATACTTATTTTGTTTTGCTCACGAAGAATCTGGAATATTCATGTGGAGGGAAATTACAGCTATTCGACGCAGAATATCCTGGAATATCTTGAGCAGGAGGATATCATACATGGAATTGCCAAGAGAAAACTTGACTGCAGTGAGATTGCAGCCTCTTTGCGGGAGCATTTTCCTGATATCACCTGGGTATCTGCGCGAATTCAGGGAACACGTCTTTTGATTACAGTACAGGAAAATACAAACTCCGATCAGGAGATGAAAACGCCATCTGAGGGAGGGTATGATCTGGCAGCAGATTGTGAGGGAACGATTGTCCATATGGTAACGAGAGCCGGCGTGCCGGTCAAAAAAGTCGGGGAGGTTTGCAAAGAGGGAGAAATTCTGGTGTCAGGCTGTCTGGAAATTTTAAATGACAGCAAAGAGGTGGTGCGTTATGAGTATGTGAGTGCCGATGCAGATGTATTTATCCAGCGTCAGATCGCATATCGTGATACCTTTCGTCTTCGTTACAAAAAACGGTTTTATACGGGGCAGGAGCATAAGAAAGTGTGTGCGCAGATTTTTTCTTATCAGGTGACACTTGGACTTCCTCAGAAGAAATTTGAGCATTATGATCAGGTGTCAAATCTTGAGAATGTTCGTCTGACAGAAAATTACATATTGCCGTTTGCAGGAGGGCTAATCATTGACAGAGAGTATGAAATTCGCGATTTTACTTATTCTAAAGAAGAGGCGAAGGCACTTGCCGAGGAGCATTTTTTGAATTTCCTGGAAGAATTGTCTGAAAAAGGGATGAAAATTTCTGGGAATGATGTTAAAATATTTCTGAATGATTCAGACTGCATCAGCAGCGGGAACGTGACTGTTGTAGAAAAAATCGGGAAACAGGTTCCTGTACAGCTTCAAAAGGAACCGGAAGAAAGGACACAGGTGGATGAGCAATAGCATTATAGAATTACAGATGGAGTTGCCTGTTGAGCATGAGAGAAATGTTTTCGGACAGTTTGACGAACATTTGAAGGTGATTGAACGGACATTAAATGTGACAATCATCAGCAGAGACGGGCATTTAAAAATTCTGGGAAGTGAGGGAAATGCAGGAAAGGCGAAGCGTTTGCTGGAACAACTGCTTTCTTTGTCACAAAGAGGAAATATCATCAACACACAGAATGTCAATTATACGCTGGCTTTGTTGATGGAGGATAAAGAGCAGGCCATTGTAGAGATTGATAAGGACTGTATTTGCCATACGATTCAGGGAAGGCCAATCAAACCGAAAACGTTGGGACAGAAGAACTATGTGGATGCAATTCGTGAGAAGATGATCGTGTTCGGAATCGGTCCTGCCGGAACAGGAAAGACCTATCTGGCAATGGCGATGGCAGTGACTGCTTTCCGAAATGAGGAGGTCAGTCGGATTATCTTAACAAGACCGGCAATTGAGGCTGGTGAGAAGTTGGGATTTCTTCCGGGTGATCTGCAAAGTAAAGTGGATCCGTATTTAAGACCTCTTTATGATGCACTGTATCAGATCATGGGGGCGGACAGTTTTGCCAAAAATATGGAAAAGGGTCTGATTGAAGTAGCACCGCTCGCCTATATGCGAGGAAGAACGCTGGATAATGCGTATATCATTCTGGATGAGGCACAGAATACGACACCGGCACAGATGAAAATGTTTCTGACACGTATTGGATTTGGCTCCAAGGTGGTTGTTACGGGAGATACTTCTCAAAAGGACCTTCCGAGCAGTGTGCAGTCGGGTCTTGATGTTGCGATGAAGGTGCTGCGCAAAGTGGAAGGGATTGCCTTTTGTGAGCTGACCAGCAAGGATGTGGTGAGACATCCGCTGGTGCAGAAGATTGTACAGGCTTATGATGACTATGAAAAGAAAATGAACAAACCTGCGAGGGGAAGGAGTAAATAGCTTATGACGATACAACTGGAATATGAAACAGAGATACAAATCGAGGTGGAATACAGCCAGGTGGCAAAAATCGTGGCGGATAAGGTACTGGAGACAGAGAAATTTCCTTACGAGGCAGAGATTAATCTGGTCATCACAGACAATGAGGAAATCAAACGGGTGAATCAGGAATTTCGCGATATCCATGCACCGACAGACGTCTTGTCTTTCCCGATGATTCCGTTTGAAGCACCGGCGGATTATGAGGTGATCGAGGAGGATATCAACAGCTATGTCGACCCGGATTCGGAAGAAATTGTTTTGGGGGATATTATGATTTCTGCGGAGAAGGTGATTGCGCAGGCGAGAGAATACGGTCACAGCCAGAAACGGGAATTTGCTTTTTTGGTAGCACACAGTATGCTGCATCTTTTGGGATATGATCATATGACTGCCGAGGAAGCCTCTGTGATGGAGGAAAAACAGAGAAAAGTATTGGAAATTCTGGGGATTTCCCGATAAAAAGAAGCGAAACAGGGAGGTAGTAGATGAGGAGAGCAAAACGATGGGTGGCGGTTTTTATGCTTATGAGTCTTGTGCTGACGGGATGCTCAACAGGGCTTGAAGATTTTTATAAGGATGTAAAACCGGCGGATATCGCAAAGAAGGAAGAACCGGCAAAAGAAGAGAAACTAGAGCAGAAAACAAAGAAAAAAGTGGCGGAAACGGCGGTGGTTGAGCAAGAAGAGGAAGAAGATGAGGAAGAAATTCCGGAAGGAATGGTAAAAAGTTATCTGACTGGAGAGTTTGTGCCGGAGGAACAGGGGCGCAGACGTCCGGTGGCAATTATGCTCAACAATATTGTTGATGCGTGTCCGCAGTATGGAATCTCACGTGCAGGTGTGGTTTATGAGGCACCTGTTGAGGGGCAGATCACAAGACTGATGGGAATTTTTGAGCAGTACGATGATCTGGATAAAATCGGGTCGGTGAGAAGCTGCCGGGAATATTATATTTTTTTTGCAACGGAGTTTAACGCGTTGTACGCACACTATGGACAGGCGGCCTATGCGGTTCCGTACCTGGAGCAGGATTTTGTTCACAATCTGAGTGGTCTTAGTCAGTTCGGATCAGATATTTATTATCGTACCTCTGACCGTAAGGCACCGCACAATGCGTATACCAGTTATGAGGGAATTCAGAAAGGAATCGCGGATTACGGATACAGTCAGGAATACGATGCTTCTTATGATGGACATTATCAGTTTGCAAAGGTAGGAGAGATGATTGAACTTCAGGACGAAAATGGAGCAACACCGGCGAATCTGGTGAAGCTTGACTGCTTTAATCACAACAAACCGTGGTTTGAGTATGATGCTTCTACCGGAAAATACAAACGTTTTCAGTTTGGAGATATCCAGATTGATGAGATGACCGGTGAGCAGCTTACGTTTGACAATATTCTCATTCAGTATACTTCTTATAAGCCTTATGACAAGAATGGCTATCTCAATCTCGATGTCATTTATGGCGGAGAAGGAAAGTACATCACACATGGCAAGGCAATCGATGTGCGCTGGGAGAAGGATGCTCCGTGGGGCAGAACACATTATATTACCAAACAGAATCAGGAAATTACCATGAATACGGGAAAAACATTTGTTGCGATTGTTTTGGATGATACAGTCGATCAATTAACGATTCAGTAAGCTTCTGGTATAATTTACTCAAAAATGCCGATACTATAGAAAAAAGGAGTGGGTGCGATGCACAGATGGTTCTATAGTATCGGTGTTTTTCTGCTTTTGTGTCTGTGTTCGTTTGCGGGTTACAATTATCAGCAGGTGAATGTGCTGCGTGCACAGGTACAGGAAATGCAGAAGGAGATGGAAAGCGAAGCGCAGATTTCCAGGCAGACAAATCCTGTGGTGGAAACCGCGACGGAGAAAGGAGGTTATTATCTGGTAGAGGAAGACGGAATGGTGTCTGTGTATCATGGAGACCGGACAACGCTGTATGAGACGACCGGTATTTCCGTGGATATCCTCCCTGCAAATTTGCAGGAAGAAATCAGAGCCGGGAAATATGTAAAATCGGAACTGGAGCTTTACAGTTTTTTAGAGAACTATTCCAGTTGATAATAGACGAATGAGGAAAAATAGTGTAAGATATAGGGGAATAAACAGGAAAGAGGATAGAAGAGTGGAAACAGCAGATATACGAAGTACATTCAAAGATAAAAAACGAATCGTAATCAAGATCGGAACTTCTTCTTTGACACATAAAGAGACGGGAAGGCTGAATCTGACAAAGCTTGAGGTTCTGGTGAGAGAGATCAGCGATTTAAGAAATCAGGGAAAGGAAGTGGTATTGGTTTCTTCCGGTGCGATTGGTGTTGGAAGTGCAGCAGTAGGATTTGACGGAAAACCAGAGCAGCTTGCGCAGAAGCAGGCCTGTGCAGCAGTAGGACAGGCACGTCTGATGATGATTTATCAAAAATTATTTTCAGAATACAATCAGACAGCAGGACAGATTTTGATGACAAAAAATACGATGGTGGATAATCTGAACCGGACCAATGCCAAAAACACATTTCATGAGCTTTTGAAGCTGGGTGTCATTCCCATTGTAAATGAGAATGATACCATTTCTACATACGAGATTCAGTTCGGTGATAATGATACGCTTTCCGCAGTTGTGGCTGCGTTGATTCAGGCAGATCTTTTGATTTTGCTGTCAGATATTGACGGACTGTATACGGATGATCCGCATGAGAATCCGGATGCGAAGTTTATCAGTATTGTAGAAAATCTGGATGATCATTTTATGCAGATGGGCAAAAGCACGACCGGAAGTAAGGTGGGAACTGGCGGCATGGCAACGAAACTGACAGCTGCTGAGATTGCTACGGCAGCAGGTACGGACATGATCATTGCCAACGGAAAAGATTTTCATGTGATCCATAAGATTATAGATGGAGGAGAGCATGGAACTGTTTTTGCCGGAAACCGAAAGGAAGAATTTTATTTGATTGATTACATTGAAAAACTGTTTTAGGAGGAACTATGGACGAGAAGTTAATTGCCAGAATCAACGAATTGGCACACAAAGCCAAAGCTGAGGGTCTGACAGAGGCTGAGAAGGAAGAGAGAACAAAGCTTCGCAACGAGTATATTGCGTCGATTCGTATGAATCTTCGTTCTCAGCTTGATAACATTGATATTCAGGAAGCTGATGGAACGATTGTAAATTTGGGGGAAAAATATGGACTCAAAAAAAGACATTAGAAAAAAAGTATTTGCAAGACGTGCAGAGCACACAGATGAACAGATCTGGAATATGAGCCAGATCATTGCCGAAAAGGTGGTAAACATGCCTGCTTTTCAGGATGCAGAGCGCATCTATGCGTATGTGGATTACAATCATGAAGTCTCTACCCGACCGATTATTGAGGCAGCGTGGAAGGCAGGAAAAAAGGTTGCAGTTCCCAAGGTTGTGGGAAAGGATATGATTTTTTATCAGCTTGACAGTTTTGACCAGCTGGAGCCGGGGTATTTTAAGATTCCGGAACCTGCACGCGGAGAGATTGTAGATTGGGAAAATCCGCTGATGATTATGCCTGGTGTGGCATTTACCGCACAGCGTCATCGTGTCGGATACGGCGGTGGTTTTTATGACCGTTTTCTGGAGGTACATAAAATTCCAAAAGTAGCACTTGCCTTTGAATTTCAGATGATGGAGGAAGTTCCGGTAGAACC
>JALFVM010000079.1 GCA_022787145.1 Lachnospiraceae bacterium
CCTGACATATACGGCAGAAATACGACACCGTCGCTTCCAGGGGCTACTTTTTCTGCAATTTCATTGAACAGAACAAGAGAACTTTTTCCTGTCTCCTGCCCTTTGATTCTCTCATAATCGGCAAATTCTTTTTCCATCCAGCGCATCACACCGCCGCCGCCAACCGTTCCGCCTTGCAAAATCCACTGTCCCGGTACGGCATGGTAACTCAAAATCAGTCTCGGATCCGCCTGATACGTATCCAGACAGATGCTCATTCCACCTGCCTGGCCGCCCTGTTCCTGTGTTTCACCCGGATGACACACACCGGCTCCCAGCGTTCCACAGGCTGCATCCAGCGCACCGGCCACCACGGGAGTTCCCTCCAGAAGTCCACATTCTGCTGCGGCTTTGGCAGTCACCTTTCCGATCACATCGTGACTGGCATGAATGTCCGGCAAAATTCCCGGATCAATGCCCAGTTCGCGGCACATATCCATATCCCAGACACCTTTTCTCATATTAAAACAATGCAGACCATATCCCTGTGTAAGTTCCTGCGTATACTCGCCGGTTAATTTGAATGCGATATAACTGTTGGACTGCAAAATTTTATATGTACGCCGATATACCTGCGGCATATTTTTCTGATACCAGAGAATCTTCGGAGTTGTGTAGGAAGGCTTAAACGGATTGCCACACACTTCAAAAATGTTGTCCTCACCGATTTTTGCCCCTACTTCCTCGCAGATATCTGCCGCTCTCGTGTCCATCCAGATCGGTGTGTTACACAAAACCTGGCCGTCTTTGTCCATGGGAATGGCTGACCAGCTTTGTCCGTCAATTCCGACACCAACGATTTCTCCCGGCTGAATCTTACCTTTTTCCAGTGTTTCGCGAACTGCTTTGCACACGGCAGCCCACCATTCCTCCGGATTCTGCTCTGCCCAGCCTGGCTTCGGATAATACACCTGGTAATCTCCTGTTCCACTTGCAATTACCGTTCCATTCTCGTCAAACACCGCTGTCTTACAGGCACTCGTCCCAATATCAATCCCCAATAAATATTGTTTCATATGACCTCACGCTCTTTCTTATTTTGCTTTTCCGTCGCATCCACACATCACCATACGGCTCTTGACAACCTCTTTGACAGCCTCAATGCCTACGACACCCAGTTTCTTCGGATCGTATGTTTCCGGCTTCTCCTCCAGTAATTTTTTCACAGCATCTGTGTAAGCCACACGAAGCTCTGTCGCAAAATTTACTTTACACATTCCGCGCTCTACGCACTCTCTGACATCCTCTTCACTCAGTCCGGAAGCGCCGTGAAGTACCAGCGGCACGTCTACCACTTTGCGGATTTCAGATACACGTTCCTTATCCAGAACAGGAGTACCTGCATAAAATCCGTGTGCTGTTCCGATTGCAACAGCAAGAGACGTAATACCTGTTCTCTCTACAAATTCTTTTGCTTCCTGCGGGTCTGTGTTGGTATCTGCGTTTGCCTCCAGATCATCTTCCTTTCCGCCTACTTTTCCAAGCTCTGCCTCTACCGGGATATTCAAGGCGTTTGCCACATCTGCAACTTTCTTGGAGATTGCCACATTGCCCTCAAAATCTTCATGGGAACCATCGATCATCACAGAAGTGTAACCTGCCTTGATGGCCTGCATCGCCAGCTCAAAGCTGCTGCCGTGATCCAGATGAAGACATACCGGAACGGTTGCCTTTGCAGCTTCTGCGGAAACAATGCCAAAGAAAGTCTCTAATGTTCCGTATTTTACTGTGGATGGTGTTGTCTGAATCATAACCGGCGCTTTCAGCTCTTCTGCTGCCTGAATGATTGCTTTTACCATTTCCATATTTTCTGCATTAAAAGCTCCTACTGCATAATTTCCTCTCTGTGCATCCAACAACATTTCTTTTGATGTAACTAATGGCATAATTTTTTCCTCCTGATTTTTCTTTTTTATTTTTATTATTTTGTGGGATAAATACATTCCACTCCAAGTCTTTTAAATTTCTCAAGCCACTGTGAAGAAGGTTCTTTATCTGTAACAATCTTGTCAATATAATTCCAGTCAGCAACCCTGGTAAATGCCGTTTTCCCAAATTTGGAACTGTCTGCGACCAGAATTCTCTCTTTGGAAGCCTGCAGCATCATTCGTTTGCTGCTGACGTCCTGCTCGTCTGAATCCGTAATCCCATCCTCTAAACTCAGTCCTTTACAGGAAATCACTGCTTTTTCCACATGGTAAGAGCGAATCATCTCATCCGTATGTGGGCCGACCAGATTAAAAGATCTGGCTCCGGACACTCCGCCTGTAGAAATCACTCTCCATTCCGGTATATCAAACAATTCCACAAGAATTTCCACAGAATTTGTGATAACGGTCAACTTTTTCTTTTCTTTGAGTGCTTTTGTCACATACACCGCCGTGGAACTGGCATCCAACATCATGGATTCTCCGTCGTGAACCAGTTTTGCTACTTCCCGAGCAATCTTCTGCTTTTCCACAACACGCTGATTTTTTCGGATATTAAAAGGCAGCTCGAAAATACTGTGTTCATTCAAAACAGCTCCTCCGTAGCTTTTGATCACCAATCCATCGTTTTCCAGCTTTTCAAGATCTCTTCGAATCGTCTCCTCCGAAACACCAAAAAGCTGACTCAGCTCACTGACTACCACTTTCTTCTCGATTTGTAGTTTTTCGAGTATTTCATTCCGTCTCTCAATCGCAAGCATAACTCATACCTCTGTTTCTTTTATTTTCTATAGCCAGATTTCCTTTTCCATATCGTGTTCACTCTTCTCCCATATTTCCTCCCTGTTTCTTTTTGAGTGGTTTTCGTTGTTTTCTGGTTTGATAATACCACCAAAAACCACACAAGTCAACATCTTTATTTGATTATTTGTGTGGTTTTTATTGTGTGGTTTTTATTGTTTTGTCATTATTCACATGCCACTATTCCTCGAAATTTTGGCAGACAGACAACAAGGGGACGGTTCTATGTCCTGAAAATTTCAGAATATAGAATCGTCCCCTTGTTCATTCTTATTCGGAGCCTATCATTTTGTATGAATATACTCTTCTCTAATTTCCTTCGGCACCAGACTGCCTCCTGTTGCCCATACAATATGGACAGCATTTTTCATTTTTTCTGCGAGCCCATTTTCTTTCAGATACTCGTTCCATTCTGCTCTGTGGTTTTCACAGACAGGTCCCTGGAAGGCTGCACAGGCACTTGGTTCCAGAAAAATTTTTTCTGTTTCCAGAAGATCTCTCATATAGTCATACAGCTTGTCATCCTGTACTGTCATTTCTCCACTCAACATTGTTTTCATAATGCCACCTACAAATGCCGAAGGTCTTCCAACGGCAAGTCCGTCGGCCTGCGTTTTTCCACTTAACCCAATATCCTGTACCGATATCTGGTCATGCAATCCGGTAGCCAGCCCAAGCAGCATGCAGGGCGCCTCTACCGGTTCCACAAAAAAGCAATGTACAGAATCTTTAAAAATCTGTTTTAAGCCAAAACTGATTCCTCCCGGTGCCCCGCCTACTCCACAGGGAATATAAACAAACAGCGGATGCTCTTCATCTACCGTTACATGCATTTCCTGCAGCTGCTTTTGAAGTCTTTTCCCTGCCACAGAATACCCAAGAAAAAGATTTCTGGAATTTTCATCATCTACAAAATAACTGTTCGGATCTGCATCAGAAAGAGCTCTGCCTCTCTTTACCGCTTCTCCATAATCGCCTTCATATTCCCGCACATCAACGCCATAGCTTCTAAGCAAATCTTTTTTCCACTGTTTTGCATCTGCAGACATATGGACAATCACACGATATCCAAGTACCGCACTGATGATTCCAATACTTAATCCCAAATTTCCCGTGGAGCCAACCTGGACTGTATAGTTACGGAAAAATTTTTTTGCATCCGGCTCTCCCAGCCTCGCATAGCTTTCACCAGGATTCAAAAGCCCATGTTGCAACGCAAGATCTTCTGTATGCTTGAGCACCTCATAGATTCCTCCTCTGGCTTTCACAGATCCTGCAATGGCCAGATGACTGTCTTCCTTCAACAGGAGTTTGCCTTCCAGCGCACTTTCATATGTTTCATTCATCCGCTGTTTCATAGCATCAATTTCCACCAGCGGTGATTCGATCAGCCCATTCTGAGCCTCTGTTTCCGGAAAATATTTCTGAATCAGTGGTGCAAAACGCAAAAGTCCCTGTTCTGCCTCATCCACATCCTTCTGTCCAAGTTCACAATGATCCATACTTTTTTCAAAAGATATCTTCTGCGAATTCAGCCAAAAGACTTCCTCGCCCTGTTTCATTAATTGTATAACGGGATCTTTTTTCATAATCCTGCTAAAGTTTTCCATTCTTTTTCCTCCACGCAATCAGAGGTAGTGTCTACTTTATACCTCCAAAATCGGCTCAACCCCAGTAAAATCAAGGCTTCCAGGGTCTATGAGCCTTTACCTCCCCTTTCTTTGGCTTGATTGACCCAAATTTTACTTCGGGAATCCAGTCAAGGCCGGGCTGAAAGCCCGTTAAATTCAGCCTTGACTGGGTTTCCGTAAGTAAAATAGAATCGCTCAATCCAAAGGAAAAGGGGGTGATTTTTTCATATCATACTTTACACTACC
>JALFVM010000100.1 GCA_022787145.1 Lachnospiraceae bacterium
TCCGTCTGAGGTTTTCAGAAGGTAGCCGGGTTCGTCAACCAGAGAATCTGGATCTTTGTGTAAAGTATTCAATACAATTGCGGAAGGACCGTCGCCGATGTTGCGGTTTGTAACGTGACCGTTGACAATGTATACGATTGACTGCTCCAGATTTTGGCTTTTCAGATCGTGAATGACGACTTCGCAGTCAGAACCAAATTCAGATGCAATAGAATTGGCGATTTGTTTTAGTGTAGATAATCTGCCCATGGTCTTCCTCCTTTCTTTTTACTAATCTTAATACAGTTAAAAAGAAAAAACAAGACTTATAAAGTAAATATTTAATAGAAACAATTGTCCGTTACCAGAATATTGAAATTATGATGAACGGACAATTGTTTGAGTTTTATATTTGACTCTTATAAGTCAATGCGGATGTTTGTTTCTTCAATCTTATGTTTTTTTGCGTAACCGGTAAGCAGCAGGGTAAGAGCACCGTCGCCCGTTACGTTGCAGGCTGTTCCGAAGCTGTCCTGGAGTGCGAAGATGGTAAGCATCAGAGCGGTGCCGGAATCATCAAATCCGAGAATACCGGTAATCAGTCCGAGAGATGCCATAACCGTTCCGCCCGGAACGCCAGGAGCACCGATTGCAAAAATTCCAAGGAGCAGGCAGAACAAAATCATTGTTCCAGGATTTGGAATCGAGCCATATAAAATCTTGGAAATTGTCATGCAGAAGAACACTTCTGTCAGAACAGATCCGCAAAGATGAATGTTTGCAAACAGTGGAATGCCGAAATCAACCATATCTTTGCGCAGCGGTTTTGCTTTGTGTGCGCAGTCCAGAGCAACGGCCAGAGTAGCTGCGGAGGACATGGTACCAACGGCTGTCAGGTAGGCGGGGCCGTAGTGACGCACGACATCCAGAGGATTTTCGTGGGAGTATGCACCTGCCAGTACGTACAGAAGTGTCATCCAGATAAAATGACCGATCAGCACGATTACGATGACCTGCAAGAATACAGGAAGCTGTTTGGTGATGGAGCCTTCGTAAGCCAGTCCGCAGAAGGTCAGTCCGATGAAAAATGGAAGAATCGGAATGATAATCTTGGAGACAATGGAAAGGACGATTTTCTGAAATTCATCCAGAATTCCTGTGATTAGTTTCGATTTGTTCCAGGCTGCTGCAAGACCGACCATCACAGAAAATACAAGAGCACTCATAACAGGCATAATCTGCGGAATATTCAGTTCAAAGACAACGCTTGGAAGCTCTTTCAGTCCCGCTACCTCCGTTGCGATGGAAAGATGCGGAATCAGTCCATAACCGGCAAGTGTAGAGAAAAGTGCGGCGCCAATGGATGAAGCGTAAGCAGCGCAGAGTGCGATACCGAGCATGCGGGATGCATTGCTGCCAAGCTTTGTGATGGACGGAGCAATGAAGCCGATGATAATCAGCGGGACAGTGAAGCTGATGATTTGTCCAAGCACATACTTTAAGGTGACAATGACGTTCAGAATTGCCATGGAGACAGCTGAACCGTCTGTGCTGTTGAGAAGCAGACCGATTACAATGCCGAGGATGACTCCTACCAGCAATTTAAAAGGCAGGCTTTTGAAAAATTTATTCATGAATTCTTCCCCCTGTTTCGCAGAATGATTCTGCGTTATTTTACGTTACTATCATCTCATTATATAGTAAAAACGTCAACAATTTTATTTGAAATAAAAAAAATTTTGTGGAATAAGCGAAAAAAATAAGGTATGATAAAGATAAGAATAAAAATGGCGAGGAGGTTTATAACATATGTATCAGGAAATATTTCGTCAGTTAAAGAAAAAAGGAATGCTGCGCTGTGCCACGGTTCTGGAGGGAACGTATAAAGGAAGCAAGCTTTTGTACAGCGATCAGGAAACGATGGTTCTTGGGGAGGCAACAGAGGAATTCTGGCAGCCATTCGCGGAAGGTCTGAGAAATGTGCCGGATACGCAAATGGCAGAAATAAATGGAATTCCATTTTTTGTGGAACTATTTCGTGAAAATCCCAGAATGGTCATCTGTGGCGGCGGTCATGTATCACAGCCGGTGTGCAAGGTGGCGAAAATGCTGGGATTTTATATTACCGTTGTGGATGACAGAGAAGAGTTTGTCACCAGTGAGCGATTTCCGGACGCCGATGAGAGAATCTGTCTGGACTTTCAAAAGCTTTCAGAAGTACTGCCCGCTTACGACAACACATATTATGTAATTGTCACAAGAGGACATAGTTTTGACGGTGCCTGTGTCAGACAGATTTTGAAAAGACCATTTGCATATCTTGGTATGATTGGAAGCAAATCAAAGGTGGCAGCGACGTTGACGAAGCTTCGCGAGGAAGGATACTCAGAGGAACTGCTGGCTCGAATGCATTCCCCGATTGGATTAAAGCTTGGAGGTGAGACTCCGGAAGAAATCATGGTCAGTATTCTTGCAGAGATTGTACAGGTGAAAAATGAACATCAAGCAGCATATCTGCCAGATTCGGTTGTGGAGGCCGTGATGAGCCAGGAAAAAGGAACGATGGTGACAATCATGGATAAGGCAGGGTCTTCCCCACGTGGAAAAGGAAGCAAAATGTGGGTGAAAGAAGATAAAACGGCCATCGGCACAATCGGAGGTGGAACAGTAGAATACAGAGCCATTCAGGAGGCAGGCAGCGTAGAGCATATGTGTATTCGGGAATACGACCTTTCCAACAAAGACAGCAGCAAGCTTGGGATGATCTGTGGAGGATGTGTAAAGGTTCTCTTTGAAAAAGAAATTTCGTAAACAAAAAGGGGCAAATCTTCCCGTGGAAACATAAAATGAATTATAGGTAGCTTCGCTATCGCATACAAGTTTCAGACATGGGAGGTTATGCATTGTGAATCCGTTGCTGGAGGTAAAACATGTAAGTCTCGCTTATCATAGCCCGCAGGGAGAAATCACAGTAATTTCAGATCTGTCCTTTTCTGTGGGAGAGGGGGAATTTCTTGCGATTGTCGGGCCAAGCGGATGCGGAAAATCGACAATCTTAAATCTGATCAGTGGACTTTTGCAGCCGGAACAGGGGGAAATCTGCATACAGAGAAGACCGCAAAGTGGTTCTGTGATGCATATTGGATATATGCTTCAGAAAGATCATCTTTTTGAGTGGAGAACGATTTATCGAAATGTTATGCTGGGATTGGAAATTCAGCATCAGAAAACAGAGGAAAAAAAGAAGCAGGTACAAAAAATGCTGGAGACGTATGGACTGCATCAATTTGAAAATGCCCATCCTTCCCAGCTTTCCGGAGGGATGCGCCAGCGTGCCGCTCTGATACGAACATTGGCCCTAGAGCCGGATATTTTGCTTTTGGATGAACCCTTTTCCGCGTTGGATTATCAGACGCGTTTGAATGTCAGCGATGACATTGGAAGAATTATTCGGCGGGAGGGAAAGACGGCGATTCTTGTCACACATGATATTTCGGAAGCAATCAGTATGGCAGATCGCGTGCTGGTACTGACCAGCCGTCCTGCGAGGCTCAAATGTGAAGTGGAAATTGTTCTGGAAAATCCGGATCGAACACCGATTGATTCCAGAAATGATCCAAAATTCAAATACTATTTCAATCTAATCTGGAAGGAGCTGAACGATTATGGCCGAGATCTCCCAGGCACAGAAAGTGTATTTGAGAAAACGCAGTCATGACAGACGGATGATAAGCATCTGGAGAATCCTTTTATTTCTTTTGTTTCTTGGAGCGTGGGAGGGAAGTACGCGGGTTGGATGGCTCGATTCCTTTATCTTTTCCAGTCCCAGTCAGGGGTGGAACACCTTTGTTTCCATGTGCAGCAGCCATTCCTTGTTCTCTCACATCGGCGTGACACTTTATGAAACACTCGTAAGCTTTGTTTTGGTATTGATTTTGGGGATTGCCTCGGCTGTTCTTCTGTGGTCGTTTCCAAGAGTGTCCCGCATCCTGGAACCATATCTTGTCGTGCTCAACAGTCTTCCAAAATCGGCATTGGCTCCTTTGCTGATCGTGTGGCTGGGGGCAAACAGGAAAACCATTATTGTAGCCGGAATTTCCGTAGCTGTTTTTGGATCCATCATCAGCCTGTATTCCGGATTTCTTCAGATAGATAAAGAAAAACTAAAGTTGATTGAAACATTAGGTGGAGGGAAGAAAGATGCCTTATTTAAGGTTGTGCTTCCCTCCTCCATACCATTGATTTTGAGTGTGATGAAGGTAAACATCGGATTATGCCTTGTGGGAGTTGTCATTGGAGAATTTATCGGTGCGCGAGAAGGGCTTGGATATTTGATTATCTATGGAAGTCAGGTATTCAAACTGGACTGGGTAATTATGTCCATCGTGATCTTGTGTATCCTTGCGACGGTACTGTATGGAATGTTGAATTTTGCGGAGAAAATGTATCAGAAAAGACGATAAAAAATAGGGTTGTATGTGCACCGCTTTCCTGGTCAACGGAACACTTTCAAACGGCAAAGTTTTCAGGTCGCTTACTTCCGGAGTTTTTCTCATGCCCCAGCTCACCTGAGAGGGATAGCACTGTCCAGGCATGTCGATTTTCTTGCTTTTTCTGCGCTGCTTATGGATTGCTCTTGACGCAAACTAGTACATCGAATAATAAATAACTGACACATTGACTTGCCTGATTGTTCATCTGCTGCGTTGTCGTCAATCGACGTAGCCACCGCTACGCCTCATTCCTCCGCCTTGCATATGAAACAATCATTCTGCGCCAATATATC
>JALFVM010000088.1 GCA_022787145.1 Lachnospiraceae bacterium
CTGCTTCTTATCGGAACCTTTACATTGGTACTGTTCAAAACGAAAAAATATTGGGTATATGATCAGGGGTGAGTAAAGTATGAAAGCAAAAAGAATAATAAATAAAACAATCTATCATGTGCTTGTATTTGGTTTTGGTCTTCTCATGCTGTATCCACTGATCTGGATGTTTATGAGTGCTTTTAAAGAGACCAATACAATTTTTACAACAGCAAGTCAGCTGATACCTGAAAAATTCACATTTGAAAACTATGCGAATGGATGGAAAGGTTTTGCCGGTATTTCCTTTGCTACATTCTTCAAAAATTCGCTTTTTGTAACAATTGTTGCAACAATCGGAACACTGGCATCCTCTGCGCTGGTAGCGTATGGATTTTCCAGATGTAACTTTAAAGGTAAAAAGATTTTGTTTGCAGCTATGATGGCATCCATGATGCTTCCGGGTCAGATTCTTATGGTTCCGCAGTATCTGTGGTATCAGAAGCTGGGTTGGGTAGGAAGCTTTGCTCCATTGATCGTTCCGTTCTGCTTTGCTGTACAGGGATTCTTCGTATACCTGATGATGAACTTTATCGACGGTATTCCGAGAGAACTGGATGAGGCTGCAAAAATTGACGGATGTTCTTACTATGGAATTTTCGGAAGAATTATTCTTCCGCTTATGGTACCATCACTGATCACCGGTGGAATCTTCTCCTTCATGTGGAGATGGGATGACTTTATGTCTGCTTTGCTTTACATCAACGATGCTGCAAAATATCCTGTATCTTTGGCTTTGAAACTGTTCTCCGACCCGGGTTCATCTTCTGACTATGGTGCTATGTTTGCTATGGCTACCCTGTCATTGATTCCGATCGTACTGATTTTCTTTATCTTCCAGAGATATCTGGTAGACGGTATTGCAACCTCCGGTCTGAAAGGCTAAAATTGTTTACGACAAAATGTCAGAAAAGAGGGTAAAAGGTTATGTGGAAGGTTGGAATCGTTGGCTGCGGTAATATCGCAAAAGTTCATGCAGAAGTATTGAAGAATATGGAAAATGTAAACATTCAGGCATTTGCAGACTGTAATCCGGACAAAGCTGTTTCGTATAAGAAAATGTATGGAACAGAGGAAACCGGTTGTTGGAGTTCTCTTGAGGAAATGCTGGAGAATGAGAAACTGGATGTGGTACATATCTGTACGCCCCATTATCTTCATGTGCCTATGGCACTGACAGTATTGGAACATGGAGTTCATGTGTTCATGGAGAAACCGCCGGCGATCAGCAGAGAAACCTTTCAGAAACTTCAGCAAGCAGAGAAAAAAGCAAGTAAATGTGTAGGTATCTGCTTTCAGAATCGATATAATGAATCGGTTGCTCAGATTTTTGGGGAATTCAAAAAAGAAGAGCTTGGGAAAATCATAGGGGCCAGGGCGTTTCTCACCTGGTCCCGTGGAGAAAAATATTATAAAGAAAGCGGCTGGCGCGGAATTAAAGAAAAAGAAGGCGGCGGCGTCCTTATGAATCAGGCGATTCATACGCTGGATCTGCTGGTGCAGTTTTTGGGTAAACCTCTGGCAGCGGAGGCTAATATGAAAAATCATCATCTGGCAGGTATCATTGAAGAAGAAGATACGATGGAAGCATATATCCGATTTGAAAATGCATCTGCCTGCTTTTACGCAACCAATGCTTATGTGTCAGATTCTCCGGTACTTATGGAACTGGAGTGTGAAAAGGCAAGTGTCCGCATGGAAGAAAATCAGTTGTGGATCCGGTATAAAAACGGAACAGGAAAGACATTTTCTTTTGCAAAAGCGTCCGGAGTCGGAAAATCATACTGGGGTAATTCTCATGGAAGATGTATCACAGATTATTATGAAAGTCTGTATGCAGGAAAAGAATTCAGAAACAGTCTGGAAAATGTGAAAGATACATTTTCCCTTACCATGGATTTATATGAATCAGCAGAAACAGGCAAACCTGTAGTCTGCGGGAAGGAAGTATAAAATGGAAAAAGTTAAAATCGGTATTATCGGTATTGGCAACATGGGTACCAGCCATGCCAAAACGATTATAGAAGGAAAGGTTCCGGAACTGGAACTGGTGGCTGTAGCTGACAGACAGGAAGGAAGAAGACAGTGGTGTAAGGAACACTTTCCGGAAACTATTCAGATTTTCGAAGAAGGCAGTGATCTGATTGCAAGCGGAGTATGTGATGCTGTTTTAGTTGCTGTGCCTCATTATCAGCACCCGGAACTGTCTATTGATGCTCTGCATCATAACCTTCATGTGCTTTGCGAGAAACCGGCTGGTGTTTATACAAAGCAGGTACGCGAGATGAATGAAGCAGCAGCAAAGAGTGACAGAGTATTTGCTATGATGTTCAATCAGAGAACCAACTGTGTATACCGGAAAATGCATGAAATGGTAGCTGGAGGAGAACTGGGTGAGATTCGCAGAGTAAACTGGATCATCACAGACTGGTACAGAACCCAGAGTTACTATGATTCCGGAAGCTGGAGAGCCACCTGGGACGGAGAAGGCGGCGGTGTACTGCTGAACCAGTGCCCGCATAACCTGGATCTGATCCAGTGGATCTGTGGAATGCCGGCAAAAGTTCAGGCGTTCTGCCATGAAGGAAAATGGCATGATATTGAAGTAGAAGACGATGTTACCGCTTATCTGGAATATCCGAACGGGGCAACAGGAGTATTTATCACAACAACAGGTGATGCTCCGGGAACCAATCGCTTTGAGATCACAGGTGATCTGGGTAAACTGGTATGTGAAAATGATAAGCTGACTTTCTATAAATTAAAACAGGGTATCACCGAGCATTGTGCAACCTGCAAAGCAGGTTTTGACAAACCGGAATGTGAAACCATAGAAGTTGAAACAGACGGACAGAATGAACAGCATGCAGGAGTTATGAAGGCATTTGCCGGAAAGATTCTGCATGGAACTCCGCTGGTAGCCGGTGGCGAGGAAGGAATCAATGGACTTATGCTCTCTAATGCCATGCATCTGTCAAGCTGGCTGGGACATGCTGTTACACTTCCCATCGATGAAGATGAGTTTTTAAGACAGCTGAACGAAAGACGTGCGCATTCCAGAAAGAAAGAAGGATCCGGTGTGGTATTTGACACAGAAGGTTCTTATGGAAGCAAATAGAAGGTTAATTAATCTGATAGCGTAATAAGCAGCAGGAAAGGACAACATAATATGATTCAGAATATTACAATCAGCGGATTTGCAGATGAAATCGATCCGTCTCTCGACAAACAGATAGAAGTAATCAAAAAACTGGGGATCTCTCATATTGAAATGAGAGGAGTAGATGGAAAAGGTCTGGTGGAATAT
>JALFVM010000155.1 GCA_022787145.1 Lachnospiraceae bacterium
GACACCGCTTACCACAACCTCCTGGAAGTATTCCAATCAGATCACAGCAGAGGCGTTGAAAGCGATCGGAGATCTTGGCGGACCGAGATGCTGCAAGAGAAATTCGTTTACTGCGGCAAAAGCGGCTGTAGAATTTACAAAGAAACATCTTGGAATCGAGATGGAACTGCCTGAGAAAATTGAATGTGATTTTTCTTTGGAAAACAAACAGTGTAAAAAGAAGGCGTGTCCATATTATAAAGGTAGCAGGGCACAAAATTGAGTTTGAAAAATCCGTTTATGGATTTTGCAGAAAAAATCAGTTTTACAATATATGGCAGGAGTACACAACCATGAAGAGAGTGGCATTGGAACAGCTGCTTTGGGGCAGACAGAATCTTTCTTATCCGGAACAGTATGAGTATATTCGAAAGAGGCTGGAACAGGGTGTTATCCGGCCTCTTCTGGCGTCTGGAACGAATGGGAAAAAGCCGGCGCTTTACCGGGAATATTGGCTGGTTGAAGAGAAGAAGGATTACAGCGAACTGGAAGAAGAATTAAAATATCGGATGATTCCTCAGATTTCCGTGGACTATTATTTAAAACATTTGGAGAACTATGAGCAGGATCGAAAGTGGATTTTACTGCTGAATCATTATATGAGAGAACAACAGTCCAGACTGTCTTATCCGGAATCCCTCAATGAGAGAAGTTTTGAAATCTGGGGCAGAGAGAAATTTCTGTCAAAGGAGCAGGGCAGAAAAATCCTCAAGCGCTGTGGTCTGTCGGAAGAGGAATTGAACGTGTACAGTACAACAGAGCCTTTGGCATACTATTCGCATACGAGAGAAGTGCCGCAGAATCTGCTGATATTGGAGAATAAAGATACGTTTTACAGCATGAGGCGAAGTATGCTCGATGGAAATGCGGAAATTTTTGGCATGAAAATGGGGACGCTGATCTATGGCGCGGGAAAGGGAATTCTCCGCTCGTTTCGTGATTTTGATCTCTGTGTGGAGCCTTACATGAAAAAGCCTGAAAATCATATTTATTATTTTGGTGATCTTGATTATGAGGGAATTGGAATTTATGAAAAGCTTGCCGGGATGTTTGAGAAACGATGGAAGATTGAACCTTTTTGTGATGCTTATGAGGCGATGCTTGGCAAAGCGTGCGAGGTAAAGCATTTGCCTGAGACAAAAGAACAGCAAAACCGAAACATTGGTACCTTATTTTTTTCGTATTTTACAGAAGAACAGGTAAAAGAGATGAGACAGATTCTGGAGAGTGAGACGTATATTCCCCAGGAGATTTTAAACATTACAGATTTTTCGAGGTAGACAGATGCAATACGATTTTTTGAAACACTTTCCAAAAAGAATGAAAAACGTGGGACTGTATGCGATTCTGGTCCAAAACAGCAGTCAGAAGGCAATCTGGAGACAGTATGGTTTTCTGAAAGTGGACGAGCAGCTGAATATGATTTTTGCGGTTATGCTGTATATTATGGAGCAGTCTTTAAGGGAAGAAAACTGTACGATGGACGATATCGGTGCATACATTGACACAATCAATGTGCAGCATTTTGAAAAAAATATGACGTATGAGGATTGTCGAAAGCTTGGTGATTTTATTGTTAACGTCGTTCTTTCCAATGAAGGAAAAGTGATGCATTTTGATGGATTTGATTTTGAATCGAATGCGTATCACATCATGCACATCAGCTATGTGGCAAACAGGATTGTATATATCGATCAGGAACTGAGAAGGACTTCTTATTATCTCACGGATGATGGATATAACCTTCTTCTTGGAACGCTGGAGATTGAAAACAACATGAAGCTTACGATTCATGAGATGATTTTTCAGATGCATCTGGAGAAGCAAAGCTATGACAAGGCTGTGGATGAGATTAAAAATGTATTTAATCTTTTGCGGATTCAGCTGCAGAAAATTCAGGAGGCAATGGGAAAAATCCGAAGAAATGCGCTGAATTATTCGGTGAAGGATTATGAGGAGATTCTCCTGGAAAATCTGGAGACCATCAGTGATACGAAGCAGAAGTTCCAAAATTACCGCGAGATGGTAAAAAGCAGAGCACGGGAACTGGAAGAGACAAATATCAACGTAAAGAGATTGAGTCCGAAGGACGAGGAAAAGCTGAATCATCTGAAGGAAATTGAGCGTTATTTGAATCGGGCGATTGACGAGCATCAGAAAATTCTCAACAGTCATTTTGATTTGAAGGCACTTTATACGAAGGAACTTGAGCAGCTGTCACAATTATCGCTGATTAAGCGCTTTTCATTCCGGACAGAATTTTATGATAAGGTGTTGGAGGATGCGTCTGCACTGGAGCGAATGGATTATTTCCTTCGTCCTCTTTTTTGTCAGGATATCGATAAAATTTACAACCTGAATAAAGCGTTTCAGCTGCAAAAGCCTGTGAGAAAACGGGAAGAACAGGATAGCGAAGAAGTACTTGATTTTGACGAAGATGCCTGGCAGAAGGAGCAGCAGGAGCTTCGCAAAATAAAAATGAAAAAATACGAAGACAGTCTCGATTGTATTTTCCGGTATGCAAGTGAAAATGGGGAGATCTCCCTCAAGCAGCTTCAGGAAAAAACGAAGGATCATGAAGACAGAGACAGGTTGATTCCCTGTGTGGAAATTTTCAAAGAGATTATGGTGGAATTGATTCGGAACCGCGAGATTGATATCGGAGTTCTGCAAAAAGAGCGGAGTGCGTTTATTCAGGAAAAATCAGGCGAATTTCAGCTAAACGATATGGTTTTGCAGCTGGTGGACGAGCATAAAGAGTATGCAGATATAGCGAGAATTGAGGCGTACCGCATACCGGGAGACGGTGCAGTTGTATTTGAACAGGTATCGGATGAAGAGGGAAGAACAAAAAGTATTCGGTGTTCGAATGTACTGGTTCGGATTTTGAGAAGGGAGTAACGAAGGATATGGCATATGAATTTGAGGCAATCAGGAGCAGTCAGGAGATTTTTTATTATCTGCTGGAACACCATGAGCTTTGTGAGGAAGAGGAGCCGTTGCTGTATAAGGCCTATGCGGAGCAGGAGGAGGTTCAGAATCTTGTGAAATCGCAGGGAGAAATTGCAGACTGTAATGTGGAGCGTTATGGAAATGTGATTTATTTGATTCCAAAGGAGGAAAACAATTTCCTTGGTTTTTCTAAGGCGCAGTTAAAATCGGTACTCTGTAAATCGAATGCGACAGACAAAGATTATTATCTGTCGCAGTTTGTAATCCTGACACTTCTTGTTGAATTTTACGATGGACAGGGAAGCAGCAGTAAGTCCAGGGAATATATTCGTGTCGGTGAGCTGCAAAACAGTATTTCCGAGCGGTTAAAAGAAGGTGCCGGAAACAGTTTGGAGGAAGAAGAAAAAGCGGGGATTGCATTTTCAAATATGTTGGAAGCTTATGAGGCTTTGAAATCAGATGAAAAAGGATCCCGTGCCAGAACAACAAAGGAAGGATTTCTTTACTATATTCTTACTTTCCTGCAAAAACAGGGTTTGGTGGAGTATGTGGAACAGGATGAGATGATTAAGACAACGAAAAAGCTGGACAGCTTTATGGATTGGAATCTGTTGAATCAGAATAATTACAAGCGAGTGCTGCGTGTATTGGGGGTGACGGAAGATGAGTAAGATGAATGCAGTGCGTCTGATTAATATCAATTATAACAACAATGCAATTCGTATCAGTGATGAGTGCTTTCACTTCAATGGAGAGAGTACGCTTTTGTCGCTGCGTAACGGTGGTGGAAAATCAGTGCTGGTGCAGATGATGACAGCACCTTTTGTTCACAAAAGATACCGAGATGCAAAGGATCGCCCTTTTGAAAGCTATTTCACGACAAGTAAGCCTTCGTTTATTTTGGTAGAGTGGAAACTCGATCAGGGAGCTGGCTATGTGCTGACAGGCATGATGGTGCGCCGCAATCAGGAGATTGGAGAGAATCATCAGGACGCACTGGACATGATGAACTTCGTCAGTGAGTACCGCGAACCAGGTCTTCTTGATATCCACCATCTGCCGGTTGTGGAAAAGGGAAAGAAGGAGATGGTCCTGAAAAACTTTGCGGCCTGCAGGCAGATGTTCGAGAGCTACAAAAAGGATCGCTCGGTGCAGTTTTTTTACTATGATATGAATAATTCCGCGCAGTCTCGTCAGTACTTTGATAAGCTGATGGAATACCAGATTAATTACAAGGAATGGGAAACGATTATCAAGAAGGTAAATCTGAAAGAGTCTGGTCTTTCGGATTTATTTGCGGATTGCCGCGATGAGAAGGGACTGGTGGAAAAATGGTTTTTGGATGCGGTGGAGAGCAAGCTCAACAAAGAGCGAAACCGCATGAAGGAATTTCAGTCGATTCTCGAAAAATATGTGGGGCAGTATAAGGACAACCAGTCGAAAATAAAAAGACGTGATACAATCCGACTTTTCCGACAAGAGGCAGAGGAGATTCACAGACGTGCACGGGTGTATGAGGAGGCCCAGCAGCAGGAAAAAGCGCAGGAAAATCTTGTGGCACAGTTTCTTGCAAAGCTCAACGCGCTTCATGACGACACGGAAAAGAACTATGAGCAGCGTCTTGGAGAAATTGAAGAAATCTCTCAGAAAATGGAGAGAGTGGAGTATGAAAGACTTTCCAGTGAAATCCATGAGCTGGAGCGCACGATGCGTTTTCACACCAGCAATCGTGATATGATTGAGATGGAACGTGATATGTTAGAGCGTGAGGCAGAAGAGACGGAGCGAAAACTGCATTTGTTTCTCTGCGCAAAGCAGCAGGAGTTCGTGGACGGGGAAAAACAGGAACTGGAGATTGTTCGCCAGAAGTTAGAAGTTTCTCATAAGAAGGAAGAGGAACTGGAACCGGAGAGAAAAAAACTGGGCTTTTTGCTTCGATTGGGTTATGAGCAGCTGTTGGAGGAAAATCAGGGAAAACAGGAAGCAAATCAGCAAAAGAGACAGGAAACTTCTACGAATATCAAAGAGGAAGAGCAGAGAAAAGAAGAACTGGAGACAGAACTGAGAAAGAATGCTTCAAGAGAAGGTGCGTTAAAGAGTAAGGCTGAGATTTATGACCAGCAGGAGACTCAGTATGTGAAACGGTATGGGGAAACTCTTGCAAGAAATATTCTGGGAGAGTATGAACCGGGAACGCTGGAGATTCTGGAAGACAGTTATAAGCGTGAACTTGACGAGGCAATACGGCTTCGCATCAGAAATAAGAATCAGTTGGAAAAACAGCAGAGCGATTTGCGGAAAATGGAACGTGACCTGGAGGATATCCGCAGTGAACTGATTCGCAAAAATATGAGTCTGGAACAGCAGCAGAACCTTCAGAGCAGATACGAGCAGGAGTTGGAGATTCGTCGTGTGATTTTGAAATATCTCAATCTTGATGAGCGGGATGTGTTTGATACCGAAAAAATTCTGAATGCTTCTGAGAGAATGCTGCAGGAAATCACCGGAAAGCGCAGAAATCTGGAAAAAGAGGAAGATGCTCTCCAGAAAGAGTATGTGAGATTAACACAGGGAAAAACGCTGGAGCTTCCGAAAGAGTTGGAAGAGGAATTTACCGCTCTTGGGATTCATGTGGTTTATGGAATGGAGTGGCTGCAAAAGAACGGATATACGAAGAAGCAGAACGAGAAGCTGGTGCGGGACAATCCGTTTTTGCCGTATGCCTTGATTTTGTCCCGGAAGGAGCTGGAAAAGCTAAAAGAACAGACGGGAAGTATTTATACTTCGTTTCCTGTGCCGATTGTGGTGAGGGAAGAGATTGGAAAGCAGAAGAAGACAGACGGCGGAGTACTTGTTTGCCTTGGCGATGTCAGTTTTTATGTGTTGTTCAATGAGAATCTTCTGGATGAAGAGAAGCTTATCCTTTTGATTAAAGAAAAAGAACAGCAGATTCGCAAAAAGAAAGAAGCGATTGCTGTTCGTCAAAAAGAATACGAAGAGTATTTCAAGCGTCAGGAGGTTATTGAAAATCAGGAAGTAAGCCGGGAGCGTTATGACAGCAATGCGAATCAAATGCAGGAATTGCAGGAACAGATTGAGAAGCAGACGCAGAATCAGAGGAAATTATCGGATGCACTTGCGCAGCTTCGCAATGAGATGGAAGAACTGGAAAAAGAAATTCGAAAAACTGAAAAAGATATCGATGCGAAAAATCGAAGACAAGAAGATTTTGCCCGCCTGGTTGAAGCGTATCAGACTTATATGGAAAACCGGGCAGAACTGGAGATATGTCAAAAACAGATGCTTCGCATCAGAGAAAAGCAGGTATTAGTAAAGAATAAACTTGAGAAGTTGAGAGAAAGTCAAAGGTCACTCGATGCTCTGGCGGATGTACTGGACAGAGAGCAGCGGCATTTGCAGGAAAAATGTGCCATTTATAAGAAGTATGAGAAGGCACAGAAGGATGCAGAGTGCAGCGAAGAGCTGTCTCTGGAGGAGATGGAAGTACGTTATACTGCCATTACGGGAAATCTGTCGATGCAGCTGCAGGAACTGGAGAAGCAGGAGGAGCGTGCAGCAAAACGGTATGAGGATGCTTTGGATGAGCTGATGCACCTGCGGAAAAAGTATCATTTGAAAGACCGTGCCTGGAGAGACATTGTGTACAGTCGAAAGGAGGAAGCACACCAGGAGATTCTGTTGGAGGATTATAAGAGAAAAATTGAAAACAAGCGCATGCTCTGGGGAGAAGAGGACAAACAGATTGCGATTGTCGATCAGCAGATGAAAGACCGCATCAAGCGCATGAAGAGTGAATGTGGTCAGGAAGCTGTGCTTTCTGAACAGGAAATTGAAAGTCAGGATTTTGAGGCCAGAAGGAATGAATTGGTTTATCAGCAGAAGCTTGTACGCAAAGAGGCAGACAGTTTGAAGGTGAAATTGCAAAGTTACGATGAAAATCTGACTGCGTTATCGGAATACAGTGAATTTCCATTGAGAAACGAGGTAGAGTGGGAAGAAGATTTTGCGCAGATGACAAGCCGCGAACTGAGAAATTTCAAAGGTATTTTGATTCGTGACTATAACCAGAAGGTTCTGGAAAAGCAGAAGGCAAAGGAAAAACTGACACAGATTTTAAATCAGATTGTAAGAATGGAAGCATTTCAGGATGATTTTTACAGAAAGCCGTTGGAGAATATGCTGTCCATGACCGACGAAGCGGGAGGTGTTTTGCGGCAGTTAAATACGACGCTGCAGTCCTATGAAAATCTGATGGAAAAGCTTGAAGTAGATATTTCTCTGGTTGAGAAAGAGAAAAATAAGATTGTAGAGATTTTGGGGGATTATCTGAAAGAAGTGCACCAGAATCTTGGAAAGATTGATCACAATTCTACAATTACGATTCGCGAGAAGCCTGTGAAAATGCTGCGGATTGGTCTGCCTGACTGGGAGGAAAATGAAAATCTGTATCAGATTCGGCTGAACGATATGATTGATGAGATCACTCTGAAAGGAATTGAAATTTTTGAACGAAATGAGAATGCACAGGAGTATTTTGGAACCAAAATTACAACGAAAAATCTCTATGACACGGTAGTGGGAATTGGAAATGTGCAGATTCGTCTTTATAAGATTGAGGAACACCGGGAGTATTCGATTACCTGGGCTGAGGTGGCAAGAAACTCCGGCGGCGAAGGATTTTTGTCCGCGTTTGTAATCTTATCGAGTTTGCTTTATTACATGCGAAGAGATGATACGGATCTTTTTGCGGACAAAAATGAGGGAAAGGTTTTGCTGATGGACAATCCTTTTGCCCAGACAAATGCATCGCATCTTCTGAAACCTCTGATGGATATGGCGAAGAAGACCAATACGCAGCTGATCTGTCTGACGGGACTTGGTGGGGAATCCATTTATAATCGTTTTGACAATATTTATGTGCTCAATCTGATTGCGGCAAGCCTGAGAAATGGGATGCAGTATTTGAAAGGTGACCATCTGAGAGGCAATGAGCCGGAGACGATGATCGTGTCGCAGATTGAGGTGATGGAGCAGCAGGAATTGATTTTTTAAAATGGTATAACCATAAGAAAAGCCTTCAAACTGGCAATTGATGCAGGTTGAAGGCTTTTTCTTATCCGAGAAGTGCTTTGTCGCTGGCGAATTCTTCTCCGCTGACAAGCTCAAACTGGTGAAGAAGATCTTCTACGGTGAGTTTTTTCTTGTCTTCTCCTTTAATGTCGAGAATGATTTTTCCTTCCATCATCATGATCAGGCGATTTCCATGAACGATGGCATCGCGCATGTTATGCGTGATCATCAGGGTGGTCAAATGGTCTCGGTTGACGATTTTCTCCGTGGTATCCAGAACTTTTGCAGCTGTTTTCGGGTCGAGAGCAGCAGTATGCTCATCCAAAAGAAGAAGCTTCGGCTTTTTCAGGGTTGCCATGAGAAGCGTTAAGGCTTGTCTCTGTCCACCGGATAAAAGGCCGACTTTAGAAGTTAGACGATCTTCCAGACCCAGATCAAGGATTTTCAAAAGATCTTTGTAGGATTCACGTTCTTTTTTTGTGATGCGAGGTTTCAAGGTACGGGATTGGCCGCGACGCTGAGCCAGGGCAAGGTTTTCCTCGATACCCATCGTTGCTGCTGTTCCTGTCATTGGATCCTGGAATACTCGTCCCAGGTATTTTGCACGCTTATGCTCCGGAAGTTTTGTCACATCGATTCCATCGATTAAAATCTGACCGTCATCTACCGGCCACACACCTGCAACTGCATTCAGCAAGGTCGATTTTCCTGCACCGTTTCCTCCGATGACGGTTACGAAATCGCCATCTTCCAGCTTTAGGGACACGCCGTTTAGCGCACATTTTTCATTAACAGTTCCTGCATTGAAGGTTTTGTATATGTTTTTAATTTCCAGCATCTGTCTTTCCTCCTTTTTTTACTGGCTTTGAAAAATATGTACTCTTCCAGTAAGGAATTGCAAGGAAGATTGCAACAACGAGGGCAGAGAACATCTTGAGAAGGTCTGTGTCAACACCAAGCCAGATTACAACCTGAAGTACAAGGTAATAGATGACGGAACCGAGTGCGATGGAAAATAAACGTAATCCAAAATTGTGGAAAATGCGGCCGAAAACAGCCTCTCCAATGATAACAGCAGCAAGACCGATGACAATAGCACCACGTCCCATGTTGATATCTGCAAATCCCTGATATTGCGCAAGAAGCGCTCCGGAGAGGGCAACCATTGCGTTGGATAACATCAGTCCTAATACTTTGTTAAAGTTGGTGTTGATACCCTGTGCACGTGCCATGTTGCTGTTACATCCGGTCGCACGGATGGAGCATCCGAGTTCTGTTCCAAAGAACCAGTATAAAACGGCAATGACGAGTACAATGAGTACCGTTACGATAAAAATGGTATTTTTGGTAATGGCAACACCTTTGATATAGCGAAGAGAAACCAGAAGGTCATATTTGTCTACATTAATTGCCTGATTGGCTTTTCCCATGATTTTCAGGTTTACAGACCATAAAGCCAGCTGAGTTAAAATACCGGCAAGAATGGGAGGAATTCCCATTGCAGTATGGAAAATACCGGTCACAAAACCAGCGGCGGTTCCGGCTAAGAGAGCAACCAGCAAAGAAATCCACACATTGTATCCATTCAGCATCATCATGATGCAGGCGGCACCACCCACACACATGGTTCCATCTACGGTAAGGTCCGCGATGTCAAGAATTCGATAAGTAATGTAAACGCCGATTGCCATGATTCCCCAGATCAGACCCTGGGCGATGGCTCCCGGCAGTGCATTTATAAGTGTTAAAACATTCACTTAAAAATCCTCCTATCTGTTTGTAAAATGCTTAATACGACTTACAGCGAGAAAGCATAAGTTTGCCTCTCGCTGTAAGGTTATTGATGAGTTTTTGTCATATTGTTGATACGATAAAGTTATTCTTCTTCGATTGCTTCATAATCGTCTGGAATAGTGATTCCCAGTTCTTCACAACGGCTTGGAACATATTTCTTTGTAAAGTTCGGTGCATATTCAATTGGCATTGTAGAGATGTCTTCGCCCTGAAGAACCTTCACTGCCATTTCACCTGTTGCGCATCCAAGGTCATAGTAGCTGATGGATAAAGTAGCAATACCACATCCGCTGCAGATACCCTCTTCACCTGCGATTACCGGAATTTTAGCCGGAAGGAAAATGTTGTTGATCAGCTCTGTATTGGAAGCAACTGTGTTGTCTGTCGGAACATAAACTGCATCGCATTCAGAAGCAACTGTTGTTGCAACAGAAGATAAGTCGTTGGAATCAGAGAATGCATATAATTCGCATGCATATCCCATATCTTCAAGGAATTTCTTTACTTCATCAACCTGGTACTGAGAGTTTGCCTCTGCAGAACAGTACAGTAAACCGATGTTTTTTGCATCCGGAAGTAATTCGTTTAACATTTTTGCCTGATCTTCTAATGGTGCAAGGTCAGATGTTCCGGAAATGTTACCGCCTACGGTTCCGTCAAAATCATCAATTTCAAGAGCAACACCGTATTCTGTAACGGATGTTCCGAGAATTGGGATTTCATTTGTTCCTGCTGCTGCTGCCTGAAGGGCAGGTGTTGCATTGGCAAGAATCAAATCTACACCTTCGGAAACAAAACCATTGATGATGGTAGAACATGTATTGGAGTCACCCTGTGCATTCTGCTCGTCGAATGTAACAGAATCACCTAATTTTTCCTTTACCGTGTCCATAAATCCTTTTGTTGCAGCATCCAGTGCTTCGTGCTGTACCAGCTGACAGATACCGATTTTGTAAGATGCAGCATCATCTGTGGAAGCCTGTTCTGTCTGCTCTTCCTGGGTCTCTTCGGTTGTTTCGGATTTCGATCCGCCGCAGGCTGTCAGACTCAATACCATGACAAGAGTCAGCATGATAGAAAATAATTTTTTGGCTGTTTTCATAGTGTCTCTCCTCCTTGTAATTTCAAGTCCCATATTTTGTGACTTTTACCAAATAATCATGTGAGTGTCAAAAGTACCTTTTTCCACTCACTTGATATACGAATTGCTCCGTTGCAATGCAACCTGCGCAATTCTACACACATTCGCAATCCGTTGATTTTCTAAGGAAAATCACTACTTGCTCATGTGTGGGCGGGCCATAAAGTCTTTCTCCCACTGATATGCGAGCATATCGTGTAAAAAGACTTTTGACCTTTATATCGAATAATTGTACCGCTTTAAAGTGTTACGGTCAAGATAAAATTGACGACCAGATGTAAATATAAGGAAAAGCAGACAAGAAATATTTTTAACAAATCATTGTAAAACATTTCGTCCTCCTTTATAATATAGAAAGAAAATTAGTAACTGCAAAGATATTGAACAGTTGCGAAAATTACACATACAGGAGGAAGAATCGTGAAGAGAGAAACAGTCATTGTATTGGACTTCGGTGGTCAGTATAATCAGCTGGTTGCCAGACGTGTCCGTGAATGCAACGTGTATTGTGAAATCTATTCTTATAAAACGGACATTGAAAAAATCAAAGAAATGAATCCAAAGGGAATTATTTTAACCGGTGGCCCGAATAGCTGCTATGAAGAGGGTTCTCCTACTTATACAAAAGAATTATTTGAACTGGGAATTCCTGTTCTTGGTTTATGTTATGGTGCACAGCTGATGCAGCATATCATGGGCGGAAAGGTGGAAAAAGCACCGGTTCGCGAATATGGTAAGACAGATACGTATTTTGATACTACTTCTCCGTTGTTTGCTGAACTTCCGGAAGAGAGTGTGGTATGGATGAGTCATTTTGATTATATTTCTGAAGTGGCACCTGATTTCCATATTTGTGCTTGTACAAACGACTGTCCGGTGGCTGCGGCTGAGAACAGGGAAAAACAGCTTTATGCGATTCAGTTCCATCCGGAAGTGCTTCACACCGTATACGGAAAGGAGATTCTCTCCAACTTTGTGTACAAGGTATGTGAATGTTCCGGCGACTGGAAGATGGATTCTTTCGTAGAGAGCTCTATTCAGGCAATCCGAGAAAAGGTTGGAGATGGAAAAGTGCTCCTCGCTTTATCGGGTGGAGTGGATTCTTCTGTGGCAGCCGGTTTGTTATCCAGAGCGATTGGAAAACAGCTGACATGTGTATTTGTGGACCATGGTCTTCTGCGTAAAAATGAGGGCGATGAGGTTGAGGCTGTCTTTGGACCAACCGGTGATTTCGATTTGAATTTCATCCGTGTCAATGCACAGGAAAGATATTACAACAAACTGGCAGGAGTTACAGAACCGGAAGCAAAACGTAAGATTATCGGCGAAGAATTTATCCGAATTTTTGAAGAAGAAGCAAAGAAAATCGGTGCGGTAGACTTCCTTGCACAGGGAACCATTTATCCAGACGTTGTAGAGAGCGGTCTTGGCGGTGAATCTGCTGTGATCAAATCCCACCACAACGTAGGCGGTCTTCCGGATTTCGTAGATTTTAAAGAAATCATTGAGCCGCTGCGTGATCTTTTCAAGGATGAGGTTCGCAAAGCAGGTCTCGAACTTGGTATTCCAAAAGAATTGGTATTTCGTCAGCCATTCCCGGGCCCAGGTCTTGGTATCCGTATCATAGGCGAAGTAACCGGTGAGAAAGTGAAGATCGTTCAGGATGCAGACTACATCTACCGTTCTGAGGTAGACAAAGCAGCGGCAGCTTATGAAGAAGCCAATGGTAAAGAGGCTCCATGGAAGCCAAACCAGTACTTTGCAGCACTGACCAATATGCGCTCCGTTGGTGTTATGGGAGATGAGAGAACCTACGATTATGCAGTTGCACTGCGCGCAGTAAGAACGATTGATTTTATGACGGCAGAAAGTGCAGAGATTCCTTTTGAAGTGCTTCAGACGGTAATGAGCAGAATTATCAATGAGGTGAAAGGGGTTAATAGAGTATTCTATGATCTGACAAGTAAACCACCTGGAACGATTGAGTTTGAATAATGAAAAAATTCTGGAAACCCTTATAAACAGGGCATTTCCGGGCACAAGAAGTTCTATTTGATAACAAAATGATAACACCGGATATTTAGGTAGTATTTATCAGCAATC
>JALFVM010000175.1 GCA_022787145.1 Lachnospiraceae bacterium
AGTTACGACAATTTAGTCTTGGTGGGAGTCCAATCTCCTTCCAAGATAAAGCCTCCGGCGGATTGCAGAGGTGCGCAGATGTATCGTGTCATGCAAAGCATGACGCGCACCTCGCAGCAAGTACGCCGAGGCGTACTTGAATATCAATGGGCGGAGCGACTATGGATTTGATGAGAAGAAGCATTATGTTGATGCTTACAGAAAAGTGTAATTTACGTTGTACTTACTGTTATGAAAATCATGAACGTACAGGAAGCATGGATTTTGAAACTGCCGTTTCAATTCTGGATCGAGAATTAACAGAAGCACGAACATTCAATGAAAAAATTCGAATTGAATTCTTTGGCGGGGAGATTATGCTGAATTTTCCGTTACTTCGTCAGGTGTACGAATATACGGAAAAGATGTATCCGGATTTGGATATCCTGTATGCATTTACAACCAACGGCACGCTTTTCGGAGAGCAGGAAAAAAACTGGTTTTCTGAGAGAAAAGATCAATTTGTATGTACCTTGAGTCTTGATGGAACACCGGAAATGCATAACAGATCCAGAAAAACAGTGCGTCATACAGGAAGCTGGAATTTGATCGATGTATCATTTTTTATCAAAAACTGGCCGGGATGTATTGCAAAAATGACAGTAGACTTGAATAATCTTCCGTATCTGTCGGAAGGAGTACAGTATCTGGAACAATATGGATTTCGATGCAAGGCAACATTTGCATCAGGAATCGATTTTGGAAAACAGGAATATAAGGATGTTCTGATCAGAGAATTGAATAAACTGGCAGAATATTATATTGCACATAAAGAACAGCCGCTTTGTAATATGCTGGATCTGAATCCGGCGGATGTATTATATGAAATCGATGAACAATATCGGTTTTGTGGAGCCGGATGTTATAAGCATTGCTATGATCTGACAGGAAAGTGGTATCCCTGTCAGGGATTATCGCCATTGGCTGTCGGGGAAGCAGGAAAGATATTTGAAAGAGAGAGTTTTCGTGATTTTCATTTTTCAGATGAATCACCGGATTCCTGCGGCAAATGTAAATGGCTGATGCTATGCTCCACCTGTTATGCGGCAAATTATAAAGAGACAGGGAATGTTGAACGGTGCAGTAAGGAAATGTGTGAGATCAACAGACTTTGTATGCTGACAAGTTCCTATATTCACTATATGCGTCTGGAAGAAAAACTGGAAGCCGGAACACTGACAGAAGAGGAAGAACAGATTCTGGCAGGGGTTTCCATCATTCAGGAAGAAATTCCCAAAGAACTGGGAATGTCAGAAGTCGATTGACAAACAATAGCTTGATATAAGTAGTCAATGACTATTTATATAATGAGACAAGGGACAAAAGGTCAGTCGCGGCATGCTTGCATGCCTGTGACTGACTTTGGGGACCGCAAAAACATGAGGAAGCAGCCCGAATAGGGCGGATTCCGAATGTTTTTAGAATTTCGAGAGTGCAAAGCACGGAGAAATTCGTAGTCTCATCCCATTTGTTGGGTAATTCATAAAATAAAAAAGGAGGTATTATCATGATTTTAAACAAAGCAAGCAAAGAAAAACTCGCTAAAACTACTGCAAAAACAACAAAATTAGCAGCAGAAGCTAAAAAAGTTAGATTAGCAGCAAAATCATCCAGTGGATGCACCTGGGGTTGATGACCCGGTGTTTCGTCTGAAAGACGAAATTGGAAAGGTGAGGGGTCGCAGGGTATCCTGTGACCCTTCTGACATATAGGGAAGTTAAGGTATACGATATGAGAACATGGAAGAGAATTCATATGATCCCGGATGCAGAGGGATATGTATTATTTTTTTGTGATGATATTAGCTGGAAGAGAATTACGGAAACAGAAAAAAACGTGATTTTGGAAATTCAAAAGGGAAAAAGTCAGGCAGACATTTGTGAATATTACCCTATATCCGAAACAGAATATGAGAAGCTCTGTGACCTGCTGGAAGAAAAAGGAGGACATCCTGAACCCAAAGATGCAGGACGAATCAAATTGACGCTGAACCTGGCAAATACTTGTAATATGCGTTGTAAATACTGTTATGCCCATGGCGGTGTCTATGAGTCGGAAGAATCGATTATGACAAAGGAAACTGCGCAGGCAGCAGTGGACTTTTTTATGCATAAATTTGATAAAATTTCAAGCATTAAATTTATAGGTGGGGAGCCGCTGATGAATCTGGATGTTTTGAAATTTATCTGTGAATATATAGAAGATCAGAAGAAAAAAGGAAAAATCAAGAAGGTTCCATCGTATATTGTCAATACAAATGGAACGATTCTTACAGATGAAATTCTGGAATTGATCAATAAATACGAAATGAGAGTAAATTTCAGTCTGGATGGTCCCGGATGGATGAATGATCAGGCACGAATTTTTGTAAACGGCAGAGGAACAAGTCATATAGTAGAAGAAAATATCCGGAAGCTTCAGAAAGCTACAGGCGGAAGATGTCCCACTTCCGTGGATGCGGTATATACCCAGCGTCATGTGGATCAAAATGTGTCCGTTATGGATGTGATTCATTATCTGAAAGATGAACTTCATATACCGAAAGTACATGTGATACCGGTAGATGCAAAAGAGAATTCTCCGTTTCATCTGAAAAATTCTCAGGCATATCTGGATGCAGTGGACGAGATTCTGAAAGATTATGAAGGCAACAAAGAATACATGTTTACTCTTTTAAAAGGTATGATTGCGCGTATCCAGGCAAAGGATATTTCCCCTGACAATATGTGTGTCGGTGGGACGGAGCTTTTTTCTGTATCGGCTGCCGGAAAAATATATCCATGCCATCTCCTGACGGATGTGAATACCTATTATATGGGAGATGTCCATGATCCGGAAGGATCAGAAGATCAATTTCAGAAAATCTATAATTTGCTGAAAAATTATAGCAGATATTCATCGGAAACATGCAGAAAATGCTTTGGTAATAAGCTGTGTATTGGATGTTTGGGCGGAAATAATTTCCGTACCGGCGATGGTTTTAAAGGGGATCCGTTTATATGCAGCATGTTTCGGGAAATTGTTGAAAAAATCATTGTCTGGGAAGCATCGGAGAAGGAATCATGAAAATCTATGAAAGCTGGATACAGGAATGGTTAAAAACATTTGGTGTAAAGGGAAAAGTAACAGATACATTGGAATTTCTGAATAAAGATGAAGAGATCGACGGCGAACGCCAGATCCGGGTGATTCTTGGCGTGGAAACAGAACAGGAAGTTGTTGTTTTTAAACTGGTGCATGAATCCATGTTTAATAGAGAGCTGATAGAATCGCAGATTACATTTTCTCAAAAACTAAGGGAAAGTGGAATTGCGACTACATACCAATACAGGACACAGGAAGGATATACGCAGGAAGTGGTACTGGAAGGCATAAGGCTTTGTTTATCCTGTGAGGCTTTTATGGGGAGTGAGCCGGAAGCTCTGACGGAAGAGCTTGCATATGAAATTGGAAAAATGATGGGAAATATGCATCGTATTTCAGAAGAACAAAAACTGGAAATTGGTTTTTCCAGAGTCTATCACGAAGTGATGAATAAGAGTTCTTATAAAAAAATATGGAATAATCAATATCCCAACTGGATCGATAAAAACTGGATCGACAAAATCACAGAAAAACATGACTCTTTGATGGAAGAAATCCAGTCAAAATGGACAGAACTTCCGAAAGCTGCTGTACAGGGAGATATCTTTGGAGTGAATAATGTTTATGTGACCGAAGAGGGAATTGGAGTTTACGATTATAATCTGGCTTCCGATGAAGTTCTGGTAGGTGATTTCCTGATGTACTGGTATCGGACTGTGGCAGATCCGTCCATGCATACATTTTTGCTTCAGTCCAATGTAGATCACATGTGGAAAGCATATACAACCGGGTATCTGGAAAGTCGTTCTTTATCTGAACTGGAGAGAAAAATCGGCAATCCATTAAGTGCGGTTCTTGGAGTATTACATTTATCAAAGCTGGCAATAGAACTGAAGGAAGAGGGACGGAAAGAGGAAGCGATTCAGTGTCTTGCAGCAGCGGAGAGAAGTATTGATAAACCAAGATGGATAGAATAAAGAGAAGGAGATGAAAAAATGAGGATTCATTTTCTGGAAGATGAGGGGCAGTATATTGCATTTGACTGTGATACGTTGGATATCCGTACAGTAAGTGCAGAAGAAAAAACAAAACTGGAGAAAGAGGCAGACGGTAAGGATGCATTCCCGGAGGATACTCCTGACAATCGTTTTTCTACATTAGTCCTTCATGTATCAAATACGTGTAATCTTCGATGTAAATATTGTTTTGCCAACCATGGCAATTATCATTCAAAAGCGGGGATTATGCAGCCACAGACAGGAATCGATGCAGTTGAGACCTATTACTCCAAATATGATGTGATCGAAGAAATTAAATTCTTTGGTGGGGAACCGTTATGTGCTCCGGAGACGATCCGGGCAGTGGCACAGCATGTGACGGAAAAATATAATCGCGGAGAAATCAAAGAATTGCCTGTGTTTCGAATCATTACAAACGGCACGATCATGGATGAAGCTATTATGAAAATGATAAAAGGATATCAGATTAAAGTCATATTCAGCATTGATGGTCCACAGGAGCTTCATGATGCGATGCGTGTAGATGGGAAAGAACAGGGTACTTACACCAGGATTCTGGAAAACTTCAAAAAGCTTCGTGTCTATACAGAGGGAAAGCAGCCACAGGGAATTGATGTGACTTATACGGCACTGCAGAAAAACGATGGATATTCTATCCAGAAGCTTACGGCTCATCTGGCTGAAACTTTTGAGACAAAACCTGGAAAAATCAATGTCTCTCTGGTTACGGTTGCTCCGGATTCACCTTACTATCTGGAAAATCCGAAAGAGTGTCAAAGCGAGAATCTCAATGAAGTGCTTGCGGCAGCAAAAGCTGGGAATGCTCGTACGGCAGATCAGAAACTGCAGGCCATGATCAACCGCATGAAGAAAAAACGGGTAATGGGAAAACAGATTTGTCAGGCAGCGCAATCCTGGAGTGCAGTATCCATACATGGAGATGTGTATCCATGCCTGATGTTTATGGATGATCAGGAGTATTTGTTAGGTAATATTTATCAGAATCTGTTTGAGGATGAACGGTGGAAACGACTTCATAACGAATGGTCCGTTTATGATAAAAGAGCGAAAAAGGAATGCAGGGAATGTCCATATAACCGGGTATGTACCAGTTGTATGGGAATCAATCGATTTATGACAGGTTCTGTCTATGAAGTAGACAAAGCAGAATGTGAAGCAATGAAAGAAAGAGCAGAAAAAGTTATTCGCGCGATAGCGAAGGGATATTTATAGAACAGGAAGCAGTATGTTTAAATTTGAACAGTATTTTCCGGATGAAATCATAGAACAAATGAAAAGACAGCAGGTGATCCTCTGCGAAGTGAATGATTTTGCACTGGCAGTTGAGCGATGGCTCCAAAATAAAGGTATCACAGTTTCTGAAATTCAAAAACCGGATTTAAAAGAGAAAAGATATAAGGAACCTTTTTTTGTCATTGCGGATTTTAAAGAGCAGTCTGCAGAAAAATGGCAGAAAAAATGTGAGAGCTATTATCCAGGCGCGTCAGTGATTAAAATAGTCAATCCAGTGGAAATCCGAATTGAGATTTCAGGGAACTGTAATCTGAGATGCCGCTCCTGTCAGACAGGCAATCACAATCCGGAAGTATTTTCGCATAAAGGCAGGGGGTTTATGACTCCTGATCGATACAGGAAGATTCTTGATAAAATAGAAATAGAATACCCGGATGCTGTGAGTGTTTTTTTCTTTATCTGTGGAGAACCATTTTTAAATCCCCATTTAAAAGAAATATTGAAAATTACAAAAGAGAAAGGATATCAGACTGTTCTTTCTTCGAATCTGTCACTGAAGATTTCATGGGATAAAGAATTGCTGTCACTGATCGATATTCTGAAAATATCGGTTTCCGGTTTTTATCAGGAAGTTTATGAAACAACACATAACGGCGGGAATATCGAACTTGTCAAGAAAAATATGCTTAGGATTTCTGAACTAAAGGAAGAACATCATCTTTCAATCAGGGTATTGATCGGTTATCACCTGTATGTAAATAATCAGGGGAAAGACTTAACGGACATGGAGAAGTTGTGTCAAAAACTGGGGTTCATTTTTGCACCGGTAAAGGCATTGTATTTTAATTTGTTTTATCTAAGCGGGGCTGAGCCTTTTCCTGAGTCAGCAAAAAAATTTATTGAAAGCTATTATCCGGAACCGGAGAAGCTGTTAACTCCAGTGCCGGCTGAACCGGAACTGTTGAGGAAACCATGCAGAAACAGAAGAGATAAACTGTTCATTGACTGGGATGGAAAAGTAATGCTGTGTGAAATCCTGCACAAGAATGCAGTTTTTGAAGACTATCTTACAACGGATAAAAAAGAGATCGAAGAATGGAGAAAAAATCATGCCATTTGTCAGCTTTGCAGGCAATATGGACTGGATTATAAATAAAAGATGCAGTATCGAAAAACAGGTAAAAAAGGAGAAAATATATCGATTCTGGGATTGGGATGTATGCGGTTTCCAAAGATAGAGAGTAATGGAACGGAATACACGGATTCGGAAGCAGCAGAGAAGCTGGTAAAACATGCATATGAAAAGGGAATTAACTATTTTGACGCAGCACCTACTTATTGTGAAAGAAAGTGCGAAGAGATTCTGGGAAATGCAGTAAAGCATTTTCGGAAAAGAATCCTGTTGTCTTCTAAAATTCCTCTTCAGGAAATGAAGAAGACAGACGATTATCGGCTCTGGCTGGAGAATTCTTTGAAAAAAATGCAGACAGATTATCTGGATTATTATTTATTCTGGGGAATCAATCGAAAACTTTTTGATGAAGTGCTGATTCCACTGAATCTGCTGAAGGAAGGGCAAAAGGCGAAAGAAGAAGGGTTGATACGGAATCTGTCAGTCTCTGTACATGATTCTCCCGAGAATATTTGCTATATGCTGGAACAAGCTGAAAAATACGGAACAGGTTTTGATTCTGTTTTGTGTCAGTATAACCTGCTGGATCGGAAAAATGCTGACGTTTTGGAATATGCAAAACGACATGAAATGGGAACTATGGTAATGGGACCTGTTGCCGGCGGTCGCCTTGCATGGCCATCTTCGTTAGGGGAAAAATTAGGCAGGATAAAACAGAAGGATGAAAGTGAGAAACTGTTTTCAGAAGACGAGACGCAGCTTCCTACAAGTGAGATTGCCCTTCGATATGTGATGGAAAATCAGAATGTGGACTGTACACTTTCAGGGATGTCCACTCTGGAGATGATCGATGAAAATGTGGCACTTTCAGAAAAAATCGGTCAGGGAGTGCAGGACTTTGAAAGTCGGATCCAGGAAGCTGTCGAAAAATTAGAGGAACTGAGCCGGTTATATTGTACAGGGTGCAATTATTGTCAACCCTGCCCGGCAGGAATTCAGATATCCAAAATTCTATATCTTGTGAATTGTGACAGGATTTATGGATTGCACACATATGCACGACAGGAATTTGTAAAATATTGTAAAAAAAGAGGAGTACCGTCAGAACTGTGTATAAAGTGCGGAACATGTGAAAAAAGATGTCCGCAGTCGCTTCAGATCCGAAGTGAGCTGGAAGCAGCGTGCCGTCTTTTAGATGGAAACTGGGAGGGATAAGAATGAGATATTTACTGGTGATTCAGACAATTCCGGAATATGATGAGAGAGATGATTTTTGTATGCCGATCGGAATTGCGTATGTAAATGGCGCCATGCGTGCGGCCGGCTATGATGTGGAAGGCTTTAATATGATGTTTGCTGACAAAGAACCATATCAGCAGCTGAAAGAAATTATACGGGATAAAAAAATTGATGTTTTGCTGTGCGGCGGTCTGACTAGTGAATATAAGGTGCTGAAGCTGGTCTATAAGACTGCCAGAGAGGCAAATCCCAATATTATTCTTGTCGGTGGTGGTGGTGGATTTACTTCCGAGCCACTCCTGTTTTCTCGTATGACCGGTGTTGATTATGCGGTGATCGGTGAAGGAGAGATTACCAATTGTGAATTGTGTGAAGTGATTGAGGGAAGAAAAGCAGCTTCAGAGGTAAAAGGACTGGTTTACAGGTCAAAAGACGGAGAATATATTGCTACAGAACCGAGACAGCCTGTAGAGGATGTGGACAGTCTTCCATTTCCTTCTTATGAGGGACTGAATATGGAAGCTTATCTGGATCGTCAGGAAGTGGAAGGATGGTATAATTATTATGGGTATTACAGTGATAATCCCCGGTTGATGCCTATGATGCTGTCCCGTTCCTGCCCGTACAGATGCAGCTTCTGCTTTCATCCGATGGGGAACCGGTATCGAGGAAGAAGCCTGGATAATTTCTTTGAAGAACTTGATCTTTGGGTTGAAAAATATCAGATCAATGGCATCGCATTGGTGGATGAATGCTTCAGTATCAACCAGGAGAAGGTATTGGAATTCTGTCGAAGAATAAAGCCGTATCATTTGTCCTGGGCATGTCAGATGCGGGCGGAAACCTATACAGAAACAATTATCAAAGAAATGAAGGAAGCAGGCTGTGTGGGGGCATGTTTTGGAATCGAGAGTATGTCTGATGTAGTTCTGGAAAATATGCAGAAGCATTTAAAAAGAGAGACGATTGAAAAAGCGCTTCAGACCGCATATCAGTATCAGATCGGATGTTCCGGAAACCTGATTTTCGGAGCAGAGACAGAAACCTTTGAGACAATGAAAGATTCATTAAGCTGGTGCCAGCATCATACGGAAGTATACGGAACCCAGCCGATCACAAATTTTGGTTATATTCAGACCTATCCGGGTAGCCGTTATTACCAGAACGCTTGTAAAAATGGAAGAATTTCCAATAGAGAAGAGTTTATTGAAAAAGGACAGTGGAATCTGAATATCACGGAGCTGTCAGATGAAGATTATCAGGCGCTGGGAGAAATTGCCCGTCTGAAATACAGCGAAACTGCAAATCGGGGGACAGTTCTGAAAATGGAAGAACAGTCGGAAAAATATGTGACGTTGACAGCCCGTTGTTTCCATTGTCATAAAGAAACCACTTACCGAAATATCAAGAAGAAGACCATTGAAAAAGGAAGGATACGAAGACTGGGATGTCGGCACTGCAATCAACTGAATGAATATGTTTTTAAAGAGAGGCTTCTGGCATAATGGTGGAAGCCTAGCACCAAAATTTACAATTACACATTGAAAAAACCACTTGGGTTCCTTAATGTATTAACTGCGAAGAAAAAAACAAAAGGAGTTCCACAAGTGGTTTCAGTTAATACATTAT
>JALFVM010000186.1 GCA_022787145.1 Lachnospiraceae bacterium
AGTAGCACTGCACATTCCCAGAATTGCGCAGGATCTTTGATAAAAGGTATGACCGGCTTCGGTCAGGTAGAGCCTTCTGCCTTCGTGGTGGAACAGGCTGCATCCCAGTTCTTCCTCCAGACTGTGCAGTTGGGCGGTCAGCGGAGGTTGTGTCATATTCAGTTTTTTTGCTGCGCCGGTAACAGTCCCCTCTTCTACCACAGCATTAAAATACCGCAATTGACGTATTTCCATAGATTTCTTGTCTCCTGTCTATAAAATCTATATTTTTTCCATATAATTATATCATAAAATAAATATTATTCCTATAAGTATTCCTGTGTTATTCTAGAACATATGAGGTTATGATGCTGCTGCTCACGGAGTGGAAAGTAACATCAGATATTGTGAAAGGGGAAACGGCAAATGAAGTATTTGTTGGAACATTTAAAACATTACAAAAAAGAAAGTATTCTGGCACCGCTTTTTAAAATGCTGGAAGCATTGTTTGATTTGTTTGTGCCGATCGTTGTTGCGGATATCATCAATGTAGGTATTGGAAATCAAGACAATGTGTATATCATGCAGAGATGCGGAATTCTGGTGTTGCTGGCACTGGTTGGAATCGGGTGTAGTTTTACAGCCCAGTTTTTTGCAGCAAGAGCATCTGTAGGATGTGCGGCCAGACTTCGTCATTCCTTGTTTGCACATATTCAGAAGCTGGGCTATTCGGAGATTGATACCATAGGAACCAGTACATTGATTACCCGTATGACCAGTGATATCAATCAGGTACAGAACGGAATCAACATGGTTTTGCGTCTGTTCCTGAGAAGCCCTTTTATTGTTTTCGGTGCCATGATCATGGCATTTACGATCGATGTAAAAATTGCGTTGGTATTTCTTGCAGCCATACCGGTGCTGTCTGTTATCATTTTCGGTATTATGAAAATAACGTCTCCACTGTATAAAAAAATTCAGGGAAGACTGGACGGTGTTCTTGGAATTACCCGTGAAAATCTTACCGGAGTGAGAGTGATACGTGCCTTTGGAAAAGAAGAGTCTGAAGTGGAACGTTTTGAGAAGAATAATAATCAGCTTACATCCATGCAGCTTCATGTGGGGCACATTTCAGCACTGATGAATCCATTGACCTATGTGGTAGTGAATCTTGCGATTATCGCAATTTTAAAAATGGGAGCAACCAGTATCAACAGTGGTGTTTTACTGAGCGGTGATGTGGTCGCACTGGTGAACTATATGAGCCAGATTCTGGTGGAACTTGTGAAACTGGCAAATCTGATTGTTCTCCTCAGCAAAGCTATGGCAAGTCTGCATCGTGTTCAGGATGTACTGGACACGGAGCCGTCCATGAAATTTGTGGAAAATGCAGTGCAGGCAAATGAAAATAATGCTTATGGAAATGAAGCGGTTGGCTTTGAAAATGTAAGTCTCACTTATGCCGGAGCAGGAGAGGAAAGTTTGACCAATATTTCTTTCAGTGCAAAAAAAGGACAGACCATCGGTGTGATCGGAGGTACCGGAAGCGGTAAGTCCAGTCTGGTGAATCTGATTCCCAGATTTTATGATGCCACAGCCGGTCAGGTGAGAGTTATGGGAAAACCGGTGAAAGAGTGGGGAAGAGAAGAACTGCGCAGCAGTGTAAGTGTAGTCATGCAGAAAGCACAGCTTTTTACCGGTACCATACGTTCCAATCTGTTATGGGGAAATACGGAAGCGACAGATGAAGAACTTTGGAAAGCGCTGGAACTTGCACAGGCTGCGGAATTTGTCCATGCAAAACCCCGTGGACTGGATGAAGTTGTGGAACAGGGAGGACGAAATTTTTCAGGCGGTCAGAAACAGCGTCTGACAATTGCCAGAGCACTGGTGAAACAGCCGGATATTCTGATTCTGGATGACAGTGCCAGTGCGTTGGATTTTGCCACCGATGCAGCGCTTCGAAAGGCACTTGCCACACTTCCGGATTATATTACGGTATTTATTGTTTCCCAGCGTACTTCCAGTCTGAAACATGCAGATAGGATTCTGGTGCTGGATGACGGACAGATTGCAGATCAGGGTACTCATGAGGAGCTTCTCGAAAGGTGTGATGTGTATCGTGAAATTTATGAAAGTCAGTTTAAGAAAGGAGAGATGCACTGATGGCCGGTAAAATGACAGAAAAAGATAAAAATGCAAAACGAAATCTGGCTAAGAAAAATCAGGCGGTTATGAAGCGCATTTTCCGGTTTATCAAACCGTATTCACCGTTCCTGATTATCAGTTTTGTGTGTGCGGCTGTCAGTGTAGCTGCACAGCTTCTGGTTCCTATTTTGTGCGGTAATGCTATCGACTATATGATAGGAGAAGGCCGTGTTGATTTTAAAGGCGTTGGTACGATCATTACAGCAATCGCTGTGGCTACTGTTATTACAGCTTTTGCCCAGTGGGTGATGGCGGCCTGCAACAATAAAATTACATTTAGCGTTTCAAGAGATTTGAGAAATGCTTCTATTCATAAAATTCAGAAGCTGCCTCTTTCCTATCTGGATTCTCATCCGTCCGGAGATCTGGTAAGCCGGGTGATTGCAGATGTGGATACCTTTGCGGATGGACTATTGATGGGATTCACACAGCTGTTTACAGGCGTGCTGACAATTATTGGTACTCTGGGCTTCATGGTTTTTGTAAACCCGCTCATAACACTGGTTGTGGTGTGTCTGACGCCGCTGAGTCTGTTTGTGGCAAATTTCATTGCGAAACATACGTATCATTATTTCCGTCAGCAGACAGTAGTGCGGGGAAATCAGACCGCTTATGTGAATGAAATGGTGGAAGGAATGAAAGTGGTGCAGGCATTTGGGCAGGAAGATGAGAGCCTGGAAAAATTTGATGATCTGAATGAACAGCTTCGGGACACAAGTCTGAAAGCGGTATTCTTTTCCAGTCTGACAAACCCGTGCACCCGTTTTGTAAATAATCTGGTGTATGCGGCTGTGGGACTGGCTGGTGCCCTATATACGGTAGCAGGAGGCATTACGGTCGGACAGCTGAGTATTTTCTTAAGTTATGCGAATCAGTATTCCAAACCATTCAATGAAATCTCCAGTGTGGTGACGGAACTGCAGAATGCCATTGCATGTGCGGATCGTGTATTCCAGCTTCTGGATGAGGAAGATCAGATTAAAGAAAAGGATACGGTTCTGGTGAGCGATGGTCATGTGGAACTGGAAAATGTATCCTTCCGTTATGTGGAGGATCGACCGCTGATCGAAAATCTTTCTCTTGATGTAAAGCCGGGACAGAGAATTGCCATTGTGGGACCGACCGGATGCGGCAAAACAACACTGATCAACCTGCTGATGCGTTTTTATGATGTGGATGGCGGTAAAATTGAAGTGGCAGGAAAAGACATCCGGGATGTGAGCAGAAAATCCCTGCGTCTGAACTATGGTATGGTTTTGCAGGAAACATGGTTGAAAGCGGGAACAATCCGTGAAAATATCGCATACGGAAAGCCGGATGCTACGGATGAAGAAATTATAGCGGCAGCAAAAGCTTCCCATGCGCACAGCTTTATCAAGCGTTTGCCTGATGGATATGATACGAAAATTGCTGAAGATGGAGGAAATATCAGTCAGGGGCAGAAGCAGCTTCTCTGCATCGCCCGTGTAATGCTCTGTCTGCCTCCTATGCTGATTCTGGATGAAGCGACCAGCAGTATTGATACCCGTACGGAAATACGTATTCAGGCGGCATTTGCCCGGATGATGGAAGGAAGAACCAGCTTTATTGTGGCACATCGTCTGTCAACCATTCGGGAAGCAGATGTGATACTGGTGATGAAAGACGGTCATATTATCGAACAGGGAGATCACGATTCCCTGATGGCACAGAATGGATTTTATGCACGGCTGTATAACAGTCAGTTTGAAGAGAGTGCAGTGGGTCAGAAATAAAAAGTAGTGAGGTTGACGGAATGGTGTTCTTCCTGCCAATGTCAGGTCGCTTCCCTT
>JALFVM010000198.1 GCA_022787145.1 Lachnospiraceae bacterium
CAGGCGGATTAAAGGATACAAAGAAGAGTTCCGACCGGTATGGCATTTCTTCGATATAAAAGCTTACTGCATTATGGCGGTTATGATGGGCGGCGGGATCTGGCTTCGCTCGTCCGGACTAGTACCGGATCCGTTCATTGCTGTATTTTATACAGGTCTTGGATGCGCATTGGCACTTGCCGGAGTACTTTTTTGGATTATGTTTGTTTTGTATAAAACAGAAAATGTGGATTTATGATAAAAGGGCACTGGATGGTCAAAAAACCATTCAGTGTCCTTTTATCATAAATTACTTATTGAACTTTAAAAAGTTTTGCTGCACTTCCGTAGAAGAGTTCCTGTGCGATTTCCAATGCAGTGGCTTCGTCATACTGACCAAATTCAATTTTATCCCATAATACATCAGCAGGTTTGATAAAAGAAGGGAAGAAATTATGCCACCAGTAACCATTTAAGGAAACATTTGGAAGATCCCTTGCCAGTGTGCAGAGTGCCTGATTGGTTGCTGCGCAGCTGGTGTTTTGGATGGCGGGAAGGTAATCGATTGCCTGTTCAATTCTTTCGGCTGTTTCTTCATCAGAAGGATCTTCGGAAAGTCTGCTGCCATCCGGGCAGCCTGCACTGTACAGATCGGATATTACCATATGGTAGAGAAGGACATCATGCAGTCCACGTGCTACCGGGTGTGCAGCATCAATGTGCGTATGACAGTCGAAAGCTTTCAGTCCGGCTATTTTTTCATAAAAAGCATCATTTTTTGGTCTAATCATAGTTTAATAGTATAGCATATAATTTTAAACAGAAGTTAAATTATTATGGGAGAACCCAAAAACGCAAAATTTTTGTATAAAAAATGCGGAAATATGATACAATAATAAAATAGAAAACGCGAAAATTAACTATTTTGAACTAATAAAAAACGCGATTTTAGGGGCACTATATGTTTAAAAGAAAAATATACGACAAAATGCTTGAATGGAAAAAGATTTCTGAGGGAAGAAGTGCACTTTTGATTGAAGGAGCCAGACGAATTGGAAAATCCACAGTGGCAGAGGCATTTGCTAAAAATGAATATGAGAGTTACATTATAATTGATTTCGCAAAAGAATCAAAAGAAGTCAGGGATCTTTTTGAAGATGTATCAAATCTGAATTATTTATTCTTACAGCTACAATTGAGATATAGAGTAGATCTTCATGAAAGAAAATCACTGATTATTTTTGATGAAGTGCAGTTGTGCCCGAAAGCCCGTCAGGCAATCAAAGCATTAGTACAGGATCATAGATATGATTATATGGAAACAGGTTCTCTGATTTCCATAAAGAAAAATGTAAAGGATATTTTGATTTCAAGTGAGGAAAGAAAGCTTGCGATGTATCCGATGGATTATGAAGAGTTTCTTTGGGCATTGGGTGATGAAACAACAATTCCACTTTTAAGAAAATGCTATGATGCATCAATGGGACTGGGTGATCAGATGAACAGGAAACTGATGAGAGATTTCCGCCTGTATATGCTGGTAGGTGGAATGCCGCAGGCAGTAGACGAATACATCAGGACTAATAATTTCAGATTTGTGGATCAGGTGAAAAGAGATATCCTGAATTTGTATGAGGATGATTTTATGAAGATTGATCCGACTGGGCGAATTTCAATGCTGTTTGATGCAATTCCTGTGCAGTTGAACAAGAATGCTGCAAGATATCAGGCATCTTCTGTACTTGGAGGGGCGAAACCTGATAGTATTCTGGAATTGATAGCTGAACTTAAAGACTCTAAGACGGTGCTTGTTTCTTATCATGCAAATAATCCGGATGTTGGAATGGCAAATAGCAAAGACTTGAGTAGGTTTAAGCTGTTCCTATGTGATACAGGATTATTTACGACACTTATGTTCAAGGATAAGGATTTTACGGAGAATATTATTTATGAGAAGCTTTTGAGTGATAAACTTAGTACCAATCTTGGATATTTGTATGAAAATGTTGTTGCTCAGATTCTTGTAGCAAATGGAAATGAACTGTTCTACTTCACTATGTTAAATGAAGTATCAAAGCACAATTATGAAGTGGATTTCCTGATTACAAGAAAAAATAAAATCTGTCCTATTGAGGTAAAATCATCAGGATACAAAACACATAAATCTCTGGATGCATTTACTGAAAAATTCTCTGACAGGATATTATGGAGATATCTGATTTATACAAAAGATTATACAAAGGATGCAGATATTTTTTGCTTACCTGTTTATATGGCACAGTTTTTATGATTGAATGAGACAGTGGGGAGATGAGTCTATCCCCTGTCCTGAAAGAGGTGAGATACTTGCAGCGGGAAGAAAATACTCCATGGAAAGAATTATCAAATGCACAGATTTACTGGCAGCTGTTTAAAAATATTTTTATGTTGAGCGCCTGTACATTCGGCGGTGGTTTTGTGATTATCAGCATGATGAAAAAGAAGTTTGTGGAGAAGCTTCACTGGATTTCCGAAGAGGAAATGCTGGATATGACAGCCATCGCCCAGTCGGCACCGGGACCGTTGGGGGTTAATATTGCCATTGTGACAGGATATCGGATCCGAAAAATACCGGGAGCCCTTATCTGTACGCTGGGGGCAATACTGCCTCCGCTTATTATCATTTCCATCATTTCCTTATTTTACAATCAATTTAAAGATAATGCAGTGATTGCACTGGCCCTTCAGGTAATGCGGGTGGGAGTTGCTGCAGTTATTGTTGATGTGGTCATCAATCTGGCAAAGAATGTGTTGAAAACAAAAAATATATTGTGGATCGGTGTAATGGTGGGAGCATTTGTGGCAACTGTATTTTTTAAAGTGAGTGCAATCGTATTAATCCTGATCTGTGGCGGTATCGGACTGATCTACAGTCTGATTTCCACGCTGATCAGTGAAAGGAGAAAAGGGAGCAAATGATATATCTGAGACTTTTCTGGGCATTTTTTCAGATTGGATTATTCAGTTTCGGCGGCGGATATGCGGCGGTACCTCTGATTCAGAGTCAGATCGTGGAGAATTATCATTGGATGGAAATGAGTCAGTTTGCGGATCTGATTACGATTGCCGAGATGACGCCGGGACCGATTATAGTAAATAGTGCAACTTTTGTGGGACAGCAGATTGCCGGATTTCCCGGAGCCATTATCTGTACTCTGGGATCTATTATGCCGTCTTTGCTTATTGTACTTTTACTTTCCTGGGTATACATGAAATTTCGTAATCTTGGCACTGTGCAGGGAATACTGACAGGTCTTCGCCCGGCGATTGTGGCGCTGATTGCTTCAGCAGGGCTTTCTCTGCTTGTACTGGCACTTTTTAATACTTCATTGTCGGAAATTGTACTGTCTCAAATAGAATTGTCCAAGGGTGTGTTGGCAGATTTTCGCATGGTGGAAGGATTTCTTTTTGTAGCCTGTCTTGTTCTTTTGCGGAAATATAAAGCGAACCCGATTGTGATAATCTTCGGCTCGGGAATCGTGGGGACAGTTGTATATTTGTTGATGTAGAGAAAAGTGATGGGAACGGAAGTCTTTTTGACATATTGGTATCTGCAAAACAACATAGCCACATTGTATTTTTACGTCTAATCCGTTATACTGAGAACAGAGAAATATGTGGCAGGGAGGTCGTTATTATGGCAGGAAAAGTAGCAATTGGAATACAGGATTACAGTGTTTTGATTGAGAATAAGTACTTTTATATCGATAAGACTTCTTTTATTAAAGAATGGTGGGAGAGTGGGGATAGTGTGACCTTGATCAACCGTCCCCGTCGTTTTGGAAAGACACTGAATATCAGCATGACAGAGCAGTTTTTTTCTGTGGATTATGCAGGACGAGGCGATCTGTTTGAGGGATTGTCCATATGGAAAGATGAAAAATATCGAAAAATACAGGGAACCTATCCTGTCATTAGTTTGTCTTTTGCCAATGTGAAAGAACGGAATTATACCAATACCAGAGATAAAATATGTCAGCTTATTACGAATCTGTATGTGAAGTACTCTTTTTTGAGAGACAGTGATGTGCTGACGGATAAAGACAGAGAATATTTTGACAGGATATCCGTAGATATGCGTGATGTGGATGCAACGCTTGCTTTGTATCAGTTGTCAGATTATCTGCATCGGTATTACGGGAAAAAGGTGATTATCCTTTTGGATGAATATGATACTCCTATGCAGGAGGCTTATGTGGACGGATTCTTGCGCGAAAGCAACGAGCCAAGTGAAAGCTCGCTTTCATTTGGCGACTGCCCGCGAACCGGCACATTTGAATGTGCCGGTCGGGATGAACTTGTTGCTTTCACCAGAAGTATGTTCAATGCCACATTTAAGACCAATCCATGGCTGGAACGAGGACTTATGACCGGGATTACGAGAGTGAGTAAAGAATCTATCTTTTCGGATTTGAATAATCTTAAAGTAGTAACTACCACATCTGATGAATATGCTACAGCCTTTGGTTTTACGGAGCAGGAAGTATTTGCGGCATTAGAAGAATGCGGACTTGAAAAAGAAAAAGAGAAAGTGAAACAGTGGTATGATGGATTTATTTTTGGAAATCACAGAGATATTTACAATCCATGGTCTATCTTGAATTTTTTAGATAAAAAATATTTTACCACTTACTGGGCAAATACCAGCTCTAACAGTCTGGAGTTTGATTCTTGCCAGTGGATATCTGAAAGTTCTTTCTCATGACAGGCTGGATCTGTTGGAACCGGGAAAAGAGCAGATGTATGAACTGACACTTACCAATTATGAAGTAACACGTATGTTTGAAGGCATGGTCCGCAGTTGGTTTGCAGGAGTGAAGGCAGATTACAATGATTTCATCAAAGCCATGCTGTTGGATGATCTGGATGCTATGAATGCATATATGAATCGTGTGGCACTGAATTCCTTCAGTTATTTTGATACGGGAAGGAGTCCTTCAGGAGAGGAACCGGAACGTTTTTATCATGGGTTTGTGCTGGGATTGCTGGTGGATTTGCATTTGAGGGAAAGAATGTATTGATAGGATAGATATAGACTGGAAATTTTACCATGGAGAGGCGAGACAAGATGAACCAGGAAAAATTATTAAAAAGACTTCAGAAACCGACAGGCATAGTGGATGTTGTGATCGATACGGACACGTATAATGAGATTGATGATCAATTTGCATTGTCATATTTGATCCGATCCAAGGACAGATTACGGCTGAAAGCGATCTATGCGGCGCCATTTTCCAATGACAAAGCAGCGACACCGAAGGAAGGCATGGAAAAAAGCTATGAAGAGATTCGGCATATTCTTACCTTAATCGGAAAACCGGAGTATATGGAAATGACTTACAAAGGGTCGGAAAGCTATTTGTCAGATGAGACCCATCCGGTCATTTCAGAAGC
>JALFVM010000205.1 GCA_022787145.1 Lachnospiraceae bacterium
TATGAGATTTTGTCTCTCGTCATCGGCATATTGACTTTGTTGATTGCCTTTGGCAGCTTGATTGTTGCGTTTCTTGCCTTTCTTGACAGAAAGCACAAGAAGAAATAAAAATGCCTATCCTGTCGGCCAACAGGATAGGCGGTGTCCATAAGGACAAATAACCCATTCGAGAGGCATCCACTTTGGAGTGGGTGCTCTTTCTATATCTAATGTACCACTAATCTGGTTTTTTATCAATGAAAAATCGAAATTTCATTATATTTTCATAAATCCGTCGGAGATTATTTGATTAAGAAAAAAAATATGGAGTCAGTTATTGAGCAGTTAGTCTATGAAATATGGGTTAGCTGCTTTTTTATGCAGAAAATGGAGGGGATTTTTATGGCAACAAAAAATAAGATTATAAATATCAAGGTGTTTTTTGATGGCGATCAGGATGCGTCACAGGTCTTTGCAGAGGTGATCGCACAGAAAATAAAGGACACGAAAAGGAAAGATTATCTTGCAAAAATGACAGATGAGGATTATAATGAACATGAGTTCAGTAATCTGAAATCTGCGTAGGATGTGCGAAAGGAACGGAGGTATCAGATGAACAACGCAATGATGTATCAAAACAGCAGACGAAAAGACAACTGTGATACATGGAGAGTCGGTATTTACTGCAGGCTTTCCAAGGATGATGAACTGAATGGCGAGAGTGCCAGTATTTCCAACCAGAGGGATATCCTGACGAATTACTGTAATTCGCAGGGATGGCAGATCGTAGGGGTGTTTCAGGATGATGGGTACACTGGATTGAACACGGAACGTCCGGATTTACAGAGGCTTTTGCAGGCATGTGAAAAAGGCCTGGTTAATCTGGTAATCACGAAAGACCAGAGCCGTCTGGGAAGGAACCACGTACAGACGGGGTATCTGATGGAAGAATTTTTCCCGAAGCATGGTGTCCGGTATGTGGCACTGTATGATAACGTTGACACATATTCCGGGGATAATGAGATCGCTCCATTTAAGAACGTACTGAATGAGATGTATTCAAGGGATATTTCCAAGAAAGTACATGCTTCTTACCATCTGCAGGCAACGAAAGGCAAGTTTACCGGTGTGGTTCCGCCTTTGGGGTATTTAAAAGATCCGGACGAAAAAGGGCATCTCCTGATAGATGAGGAGACGGCACCCATTGTCAGGAAGATCTTCCAGTGGGCGGTGGACGGACGGGGAATCAATTATATTTCCCGGGAGCTGGAACGCCAGAAAGTCCCTTGCCCGTCATGGTGGCATCGGAAACGGGGGAACCGTACTTATTACACCAAATGGGAGCAGAAAGACCCGGAAAACGGGAAATATGTCTGGGATGAATCGTACCTGAAAGACCTGCTCCGGAATCCGGTCTACTGTGGGGATATGGCATCCCAGAAGAGGTATTACCGGTTTAAAATCGGCTCACAGGGAGACAAGGCACCGGATGAATGGATCACAGTGGAAGATACCCATGAACCGATTATTTCAAGGGATACCTTTGAACTGGTACAGGCGAAAATAAAATCAAGGAAAAGGCAGAATACCACCGGGGAATACAGCATTTTTGCGGGACTGCTTCGGTGTGCGGAGGGGCATTAACCATCCGCAAAACCAACAGCAAAGACCCACGTGAGATCTACAGTTGTTCCACTTACATCCACAAAGGAAAAGCACACTGCAGCCAGCATCGGGTGGATGCAGAAGAAAAGCTGGATGCCCAGTCTCAACAGTGGGCAGAAGATATAGGCAGCTATACAGACATCACAGAACTGGATGCCAATATACTGAACCGGCTGATCAGCAAGATTGTTATTTCAGAGTCGCAGGATGATGAAAGCAACAATTCCCACGCGGTGGAAATGGAAATTCATTTTAATTTAAGTCCAATACCGGAGCTTGGAACCATAGAAAGAGGTTCCAGCTCCATAAGATATTTCTAATCTATCATTTTTTTATCAATTTCAAGCCCATTCGGGCAAAAATTTTCTCATATTTGGCATTATACAGCTCATGGCAGGAGCTGGAATCATGCTGCTGGGAACTACCCTGATTCCCCAGCTGGCAACACTGTTCGGTTAATGGAGTAATGGATGAACACCATTATCGAACGAATCACGGAAGCCATTAAGGAGATCCTTATCGGGATGATCCAGAATGGTCTGGAAGGGATGTTCGTGGAGGTCAATGATAAGGTAGGGACGATTGCCAGTCAGGTAGGGCAGACACCGCAGGGATGGAACGCAGGGGTTTTTAACCTCATTCAAAACCTGTCTCAGACGGTGATCGTGCCCATCGCCGGTCTGATCATCACGTTCGTGCTTTGTTATGAGCTGATCACGATGGTCACACAGAAGAATAACTTCCATGAGTTTGAAACTTACAACATTTTTCTCTGGATTTTTAAGGCATATGTGGCGATTTACCTTGTGACGAACACATTCAATATCACGATGGCGGTATTTGATGTGGGGCAGCACATCGTAAACGGTGCAGCCGGTGTGATCTCCGGAAGTACG
>JALFVM010000127.1 GCA_022787145.1 Lachnospiraceae bacterium
CGTAAGCGTGCATGGAACCGTACTTATATGCGTCGCAAATATGAGCGTGAAAAGGCGGAACGTGAGGCAAAAGAAAAAGGGTTATCTGAGGCAGTCAGATAGACTGTCCCAGAAATAACCCTGTGAAAGTGAAACATGGGAGTGTCGGATGTCGTGGATACGAATCTTTTTTACGCCGCTTTTCTTGCAAGCCCGTGTCATTGCATTGTTGATATAAGATTTGGTAAACGGGAAAACCCGATCCGTATCTTTCAGATCATATAGCTTTGACATATAATCTTTGACTTCGTCCATTACAAAGTCCGGTATAATGATGTTCCGGATACTCTTAGGTGTCTTGGGTGGTGTCACCACATCCTGCTTTTTTACACGCTGAAGGCTTTTGGTGATATCAAGAGTGTTCTTCTCAAAATCAAAGTCCTTTGGCGTCAAAGCGAGAAACTCTCCAAAACGGATACCGGAGTAGTACAGTAGTGAAAAGGAAGCATGTGCGGTAGGATCATCTTCCATTGCAGCCAGCACCCGGTCAAATTCTTCCTTTGTCCAGAAGTTTACCACAACCTCACGCTTGCCCATTCTGCCGGCTTTGTGGCAGGGATTTTCGGATAAGTTATAGTAATCCGCTGCATAATTGAAAAGAGCGGTGATCATGTTCTGCATCCTGTCTAAGTAGGAGTTGGAATAATTCTTTTCAATCATTTTATTCTGCCAGGCTCTAATGTCCTTTGGAGAGATCTTGTTGATCGGCATATTCTCAAAATAAGGAAGGATGAGTTTTTCAAAGACTTGCTTTTTGCCATCAATGGTGCTTTGGCGGCATCTGTGCTTCATATCCTCGATATAAATTTCATACATAGAGCGGAAAGACATATCTGTGTTACCTTTTTGCTTCCTGAGGAAATCTGCTTCCCATTCCTTGGCTTCACGCTGAAGCTTAAATCCGCGTTTCTTTATCTGCTTTTTCTTTCCGGTAAAGTCTTCATAATAGCATCTGACATACCAGGTTCCCCGTTCATCGTCTTTATAGACCGGCATATAGTGTACCTTTACTATCGAAGATCCTCGCCAAAAAGTCTGATGAGTTGTTGGAACTGTTCCTGTTGATATTTCATAACTCTTCCCAATGCTTCTTCATTGATAGGATATGTTTCCTTGTCAAAACTGATAAGATAGGAAGATGATGTACTCCCGTCATCATTTTCGATCTTACAGGGTTTGCATTCAAAATGGGAGAATTTCAACCAGTTTAAGTATGCATCCAAGCTATTACCGAAATCTGTCGTTTGTGTCATCCGAACATATTCATCGCCGGATGCTACAAATCTGGATGTGTCACAGCCTAAAGCATTTGCGATTAGTTGAATCTTTCCGATGCCAGGAGTTCGATCACCCTGTTCGTATTTAGAAATGGTTCCAACTTTCAAACCGATGAGATTGGCGAGCTCCTCTTGTGATAGCCCTTTCTCTTTTCTTGCTTGTTTTAATCTGTTACCAAGTTCCTTTCGTTCTTCAAGTGTCATAATATTCATGGCTTTTACCTCCTGAGAGAATACTATCACATAATGTGATATTTTGCAATAGGAAAATCTATTGACAATTACGAAAAGTGGTAGTATAAATAATGATGAAATGAAAAACAAACACAAAGTGTGATAGTAGAAAGCGAGGTGAGAGCATGAATAAACAATATGTAACGGCAGATGAACTGGTAGAGACTTTAGGTGTCAGCAAGGGCAAAGCATATCAGATCATCAGACAGCTTAATGATGAACTGGCTGCGGAGGGATTCATCAAAATAGCCGGAAAGTGTCCGAGAAAGTATTTCGAGAAGAGATATTATGGTTACGATTCGAAGGGTTAGCGTTAGCCATATTCCATAGACAAGAATATATTTAGGCTGAAAATAGTGGGGGCAAAAAGCGCCGCCAAAATAGTGAAGTGACGACAAAAAGCGCCTCCACATTTGGAAAATGGGGGCAAAAAGCGCCGCCACTCATTTTGCAGTTGGAAAGCAATGTTCAAATAGAATAAAAAAGTGGGGGCAGAAAGCGCCCCCAAAACAGCAAAGTGGGGTCGAAAAGCGCCCCCACAATCGCAAAATGACGGCAAAAAGCGCCCCCATTTTAGAATAACAAGGGGTTTTAGGGGAATTTATCCCCTAACTGGATCGCATCAGGGCAGAGATGTCTCTGATGCGTATCTAGCAGTCGCCGGGGGATAATAATCGGGGACGAGAGTTGTGGAAAAAATCTAGTGCTAAAACCTAAAGACGGATATCATAAGATTCCCTCCTGAAAAGAGGAAAATGCGTAAGACTATACTTTCGTCTAGTTCTTTTTTGAATTTGTATATGGTATAATAATTCAGATAAGATGAGGATTTTGCAAAATGTTTCCTTGATTTTGCGGGGTTATACTATCTGCATCCGGGAATTGTGCATTACGCAGATATCTCATGCAATCAGAAATACTATCTGGGCGACATAGCTTTTTACGTAAACAGAAGACAAGAACATAGAAGGAACGCGGTATGAAGCATAAGAAAGATTTTGAAACAGGTTTATTGATTGTGGTGTGCATACTCATCAATTATGTGGGAAAGATGGCTGCTGAAAGATTGGCACTACCTATTTGGATGGATTCGATTGGAACCGTTTTCTCGGCATATGTGTTTGGGCCGTTATGTGGTGCGATTGTAGGGATGACTGTTAATATGATTTACAGCCTGCATGCTCCGGTGGCATTGCTTTACAGCCTTACCAATATCTCTGTCGGTGTCACGGTAGGAATTTGCGCCAAAAAGGGCTTTTTGAGGAGTGTTTTTGGGGTGCTTTCCACTGCATTTGCTGTCACTGTTCTTTCTGTTTTCATTTCCACTCCCTTGAATTATTTTCTCGCAGACGGCTTTACCGGAAATATATGGGGAGACGGCGTATCGAAATTGCTGCAGGAGATGGGATGTCATGCTGTGATTAGCAATATCGTGGGAGAGTTTTATCTGGATTTTCTGGATAAGGTGCTCTCTCTTCTTTTGTTATATTTTGTGGTTCATCTGAATGGAGTGAGAAGAAAAAAGCGTGAGAAAGAAGCGGATATACATCAGAGGAAGGGCACCGGTGAAAAGAATAAGCACGTTGTAAACATTCTGCTTTTGTTGCCTGTGTTTTTGGTTTTTTCTGCGAATGCTACGGTTTATGCACAGAATGGTGCATCCGGCGAGAGAAAAATGCAGGCAGATTTCAGTCGTTATATCCATACTGTTTACAATGGAGAGAACGGACTGCCCGGCGGAGCATCCAATGACATCGCACAGACAAAGGATGGAGTTCTGTGGATCGGTACCTATGGCGGTCTGTATCGTTACAGTGGAAATGATTTTAAGTGGATGAATGACTTTGAAGCAGTAAAGACAGTCAATTGTCTCTATACGGATGAAGCAGGGAGATTATGGATCGGAACGAATGACAACGGAATTGCCATTTGCACCAATCAGAAAATTGTAAATGTAGTCGGTCGGGAGGATGGGCTTCCTTCAGATTCTGTCCGTTGTATCACGGAGAGCTCGGAGGGATATTATTATGCGGGCACAACAGACAGCCTGGTTGTCATGACGCTTCTCGGCGGATTGAAGGTGTATGAGACGATACCGGAAATAGTGTACGCCGACAGTATCAGCGCCGATCAAAACGGTAATGTAGCAGTGGTCACGAACGAAGGTGGCTTTTACCTATTGCATGGTACACAGATTATTTCAAGCATGACGGCGGAAAATGAAGGAGAATCCTACAACTGCTGTGCTTTTGATGAAGAGGGAAGACTGTATCTTGGCACTTCCTCAAACAGGATAGAGGTCTACGAGGTTGCCGAAAACAGAATAGAAAAGCTGTCAACGTTGATTTGTGGCAATCTGGTTGACATCAATTCCATTCATATATCGGAAGATCATGTCATATTTGTATGTGCGGATAACGGTGTGGGGTATCTGCAGGAAAAGAAAAAATTCTGTTCTATTGATACAGGTAGTTTTAGCAACTCAATTGACCATGTGCTGATCGATTATCAGGGCAATTTGTGGTTCACCTCCTCCAGACTGGGTCTGCTTCGCATGTGTCCGTCTGTTTTTTCGGAACTCTATGAAGAAGCCGGGTTTAGTGAGAATGTGGTAAACACTGTCACCAAATGGCAGGGAAATCTATATTTTGGAACAGATAACGGGCTGGATGCAGTGAGTGTCAAGTCTTCCATTCCGAAGCACAATGCGCTCACACAGATGCTTTCGGGAGTCAGAATCCGTTGTCTGATGGTGGATTCTGCGAACCATTTGTGGATTTGCACCTCAGGGAAGGGGCTTTATGAAGTCTCTGGGGATGGCGAGGTGAAAAATTATGACAGCAAAACAGGTATGCTGGGAGATAAATTGCGTTCTGCCATAGAGACTGCGGACGGAACCATTGTGGTGTCGGGGGATTACGGAATTTCATTTATTCAGGACAAAGTAGTGTCTGACACAATCGGTTCCGCGGAAGGGCTTACAAATCCTAGGGTGCTGACATTGTATGAGTGTTCTGACGGCAGTATTCTGGCGGGAACGGATGGGAACGGCATTGCAGTGATCAAAGATGGCAAGGTGACAGGTACAATCAGGCGGGAGGATGGACTCAGTTCGGATATCATTTTGAAGATTGTCCCCAATTCTGATGACAAAGGCTTGTTTATCATAACATCAAACGGATTGTGCTACGTGCAGGAGGATCGTAATATCCGTGTGCTGGATAATTTTCCGTATTATAACAATTTTGATGTCGTTGAGGGAAACAACGGTGAATTATTCGTGCTCTGCTCAGCGGGAATCTATGTTGTAGACAAAGAAGATCTCCTTGCGGGCGGTCAGATTACCTATGAACTGTTAGACGCCAAAAAAGGGCTTCGTATCGGTCTGACACCAAATTCCTTTCCGTATATGGATGAGACTGATGAACTGTATCTGTGTGGTGACAGAGGTGTAATTTGTTTTAATCTGAATCAGTACGATATTACGGAGAGATCCTATCGTATGCTGCTTACCCAGATTGAGGTAGATGGGGAGAACTATTCCGTGGAGAAGGGAGAGCCCATTCGTATTCCGCGCGGTGCGGAAAAGATTGATATAACGCCGGAAATTGTTAATTTCTCGATTCATGATCCTGAAATCCGGATATATTTGGAAGGATTTGACCAAAAGGGGCGCAATATGCTGCAGAGCGAAATGAATCATATCATTTACACGAATCTGCCATCCGGGGAATACCGGTTCCATATTGCAGTGCTTGACAGTAAAACAGGTGGTGTAATTGCGGAAAATTCTTATCAGATTATCAAGGAGAAAGAAATCTACGATAATTGGTGGTTCCGGCTCTACATGGAAAGTGTAGCTGTATTGTTCATAGCATATCTGACATGGCTGTTCTTCCGGACTCAGATTCAGAAAACACTTCGTATGCAGCGGATGGAACTGGAGTGGACAAAGCGGCAGCTACAGATGGGCAATGAGACAATTATGACGATTGCACAGGCGGTTGATGCAAAGGACGAAAATACCAGCCAGCATTCTGTCCGGGTATCGGAATATTCTGTGATGATTGCACGCAGGCTCGGCTATGATGAAGAGGCATGTGAGCAGCTGCGCCGAACGGCAGTCCTGCATGATATCGGAAAGATCGGCATTCCGGATCGGATCCTGAATAAACCGGACAAACTGACTGACGAGGAATATGACATCATGAAATCCCATGTGGACAGAGGTGCCGAGATCCTGAAAAACTTTACGCTGATTGACCGTGTGGAGGAGGGTGTCCTATATCACCATGAACGGTATGACGGGCGCGGTTATACGCATGGACTCAAAGGCGAAGATATTCCTTTAAATGCGCGCATCATTGGAATCGCCGATGCATTTGATGCGATGACGGCCAATCGTGTTTACCGCAAAAAGCTTGATTTTACATACGTGCTTTCTGAACTGGAAAAGGGAAAAGGGACGCAGTTTGATCCAAAGCTTGTGGAAATATTGCTCGGTCTGATTGAGGATGGTACGATTGATGTCAAACAGATGTATCAGAAAAGTGACAATAAGGAGACGAAAGATGCAGACTGAGAATAAACGAATTTATGTAATTACCATTATAAGTGCAGTCGTTGTCATTTTATTGGCATTTGTGCTTCATTATTTCCTACATGGCAGGGAGGAAGGGAAGACTGTCAAAGTCGGATTTATCTATGTTGGTGATACCAGTACCGGTTATACCAACAATTTTGTCAATGCGCAGAACGCGGTAGAGAAAGCGTACGAGGACCGTGTGGAGACCATTTCCAAATTCAATGTGCCGGAGGATGAGGTGGAAGGATCATTGCAGGAGATGATTGACGCAGGATGCAATCTCATTTTTACAACGAGCTATGGATATGGAAAAATAGCGAAGGAATATGCCGCGAAATATCCGGATATTCAGTTTTGTCAGGCAACCTGCAGCAATGCCAATGAAGAGCCGCGCCTTGCCAATTATCATACCTATATGGGGAAGATTTACCAGGGCAGATATATCAGTGGTGTTGTGGCTGGTATGAAGCTTAAGGAGCTTATCGATACGGGGAAAATTCTGCCGGAGCAGGCGAAGATCGGGTATGTCGGCGCCTATCCGTACGCGGAAGTGATTTCGGGATACACTGCCTTTTTTCTTGGTGTCCGTTCTGTAGTACCAGAGGCAACCATGGCTGTCAAGTATACCAATTCCTGGGAGGATTTTCATCTCGAAAAGCAGTGTGCGAAGCAGCTGATCGACGAGGGCTGTGTCATTATTTCACAGCATTCCGACACGATGGGGCCTGCGATGGCCTGTGAGGAGACTGAGCGCGCAAAGGTTGTCTATTATGTCAGCTACAATGAGAGTATGCGGGATATCGCACCCACTACATATCTGGTCGGTTCAAAGATTGACTGGGAACCTTATATCATGCAGGCGACAGAGGCAGTTCTTTCCGGCAAAACCATTGAGAAATGCGTAGGGGCAACAATCAACGGAAATGATGCAGGAGCGGGCTTTGAGCAAGGCTGGGTAAAGATGCTTGAGCTCAACGAGTTTGTAGCCGCAGAGGGATCGGCGCAGCGAATCGAGGAGCTGATACATGCATTTCGGCAGGACAAGGTCACTGTCTTTCAGGGAGATTATATCGGTATAGATCCCGGGCAACCGGATGACAGAATTGATCTGAGAGAAGGCTATATCGAGAATGAAACAAGTTCAGCTCCAACCTTTCACTATATTTTGCAGGATGTGATTACAATAGAGTAGGTCGCGCGTGATATATGGAGTGTGACAGGATATATCGTCTTGTCGGAAAAAAGCAAGCAGAGATAAAAGCTGTGATAATAAAAATTCAGGTTGAAGAGAAAAAGGTGATAGGATGCAAGTTTCCAGACAAGAACGATTGGAAAGCTTTGATAAAAAACATTATGTGAGACCACATCTGGCATACAATAAGATGAAACTCGCAGAAGAGAGAGGAAAGACTGTCTGGCTGTATGGTGCGACAAGTTATGGAAAGACAAGCTTCATCAATTCCTATTTTGGGAATCGTCATATTATGTATTTTTCTGCGGAACGGCTGCAGGCAGCAGATTTGATTACACCGGACCTGCTGCAAGGTACCATTGTGATTGATGATTTGCAGACCTTGCTGTATCCTGATACCTGTCAGGATATCTGGAAAGCCATAGAAAAGCTTGTCATGAGGGATGACATATGGCTTATTTTAATTTCTCGGGGAAGAATTCCGACGTGGCTGCATGGCACATTTATTAAGAAATCCTTTACGGTTATTGATGAAAAGGATTTGGAATTATCTGATGCAGAGATTAAAAAACTGATTCAGAAATGGGAGGTTCATCTTTCCCAGGAGGAGGTGGCACAGCTTAGTGCGGGTGCGCAGAACAATGCTTATTTTGTCAGTCTGACACTGGCGCATCTGTTAAAGGGAGAGGAGTATAAGACGTCTTTGCTGAAGGTGGTGCAGCAGCAGTTTTGGGATTATCTGGAGCTGCATGTCTATGAACAGTGGGAGCCACAGATGCAGGATTTTTTGCTCAAGCTTTCGATTGTGGACCGCTTTACGATTCCTATGGCCAGGATGATTACCGGAAAGAATAATGCAGAATATGTGCTGCGCCAATACATGGAGATCGGTAATTTCCTGATTGAGCATGTAGAAGGGGGCATCAGCGGAAACGATGCTGCATCTGTCACTTATGAAATGCGAAGGACACTGCTTTTATCTCTGCGCAGATGGATGCATAAAAAATATGACGAGGAGAGAATCAGAACTCTGTATTGTAATGCCGGTCTGTACTATGAGATGAACAATGAACCGCTTCTGGCACTTGAGATGTATCAGAAGGGTCATGCAAATGACAGAATGCTCTCACTGCTGGTGGAAAACGCAAGAATTGATCCGGGGTCAGGTCATTACTTTGAACTGCGCAAGTTTTATCTGGCGTTGCCAAGGGAGGATATCAGAAAAAATCCTGATCTGATGTGCGGGATGAGTATGCTCAATTCTCTGCTTCTCGATCCGGAGGAGAGCGAGTATTGGTATGGGGAACTGAAAGCGTTTGCACAGAAGCAGACAGGCAGTCTGCTGAGGTATACAAAATCTTTGATACTATATCTGGATATCGGACTGCCTCACCGTGGAACGGTTGGTCTGATTGAGATAATCAAACATGCCGGAACACTCTTACAATGCAGAAAGGTTGTTCTGCCGGAGTTTTCGGTGACTTCTAATCTGCCTTCCATGATGAATGGTGGCAAGGATTTTTGTGAGTGGTCCAAAAATGATGTACAGCTTGCTACCAGCCTTGGCAAGGTTGTACCATTCGTACTCGGAAAATATGGTAAGGGACTGGTGAATCTCGCGTTGGCTGAGAGCTTTTTTGAAAAGGGAAAAGACCGCTATGAGGTGGTTGCTTTGCTTGCAAATGGCAGAATGCAGGCTGACAGCGGGGGAAAGCTGGAACAGGTCTTTGTAGCGGATGGTCTGATGGCATGGCAGTCTGTCTTTGATGGGCAGATTGCGTGTGCGAAAGATCGATTGGAGAGTTTTTATAAAAAGGCAAAGGCGGAATGCAAGGAAAAGGTGCTGCTGAATATTGAAACGTTTCTGGTAAGACTCGAGCTTTACAGCGGGAATATTGCGGTCGCACTTCGCTGGATGGAAACAGCTCCCGATGAAAACGTAGAGTTTGTATCCTTTTACCGGTTTCATTATCTGACAAAGGTACGTATCTATCTGTGCACAGGCAAATATGAGCTTGCGGCGGAACTCCTGCAAAAGCTACTGTATTATGCCGATGTTATGAAGCGTACCTTTGTCCGTATGGAATGCTGGCTGCTGCTTGCTATTACGCAGCAGAGAATGGGCTATGACGGATGGGATGAAACATTGAAAAAGTGTCTTGATGAAGCGCAGGCGTATCATTTTGTACGGCTCGTCACAAGGGAGGCCGGGGCGGCATATAAGCTTATCAAAATGACCTCGTGGAAGCCGCAGAATAAGGATTTTTATAAGCAGCTTCTGGAGGAAGCAAGGCATATGGAGAGACTTTATCCTGCCTATCTGAAGACCGGAACGGAGGAAGTGGTGCTCAGTGAGAATGCACTGGCAATCTTAAAGCTCCAGGCAGAGGGACTTTCCGTGGCACAGATTGCCAAACGGTTACATATTCAGGAGGGAACCGTCAAATACCACAGCTCCCAGACCTACCAGAAGCTAGGCGTTAAGGGCAAATCCGGCGCAGTGGCGGAGGCCTATCGGAGAGGGCTGATATAAATCAGATTGAAAGGCGGTCATCTAAGAAGAAGCCAGCAGCTTACGGGAAGCTGTTTGGGAATTGTATAGTATCATAAAATGCTAAGCCATAGGTTTCATCTATTGCTTAGCATTTTTTTGTATGGCAGTCTTTAATAAAGCCCCCTGCTATGCAGGGGGACAACATCTGCTTTAGCTTACAGTAAAAACCTCCAATGCTATAATTACTTTGGTTCGCCAACCAAGTAAAGCAAAGGAGGTTGTCCAAATGGACATGAATAGTTTATCACATAGTGTGTCCTGAATGCTAGAGGATACTTAAAGAAATATAGTATATGAAAAGCAGTGCTTTTTATGAGATGGAAGAGGGCCTTCCGCAATCGGTGTACAGGCACAGATTGCAAAACACTCATAGGTGCTATAGTCAAAAGCTATGGTACTGAGCGTATGAGGAAAAGGCAACACAAAAGTTGTCAGTTGTGTGTCATGAAGCTGAACGAAAGTGAAGAACTGACGAAGCATCGTTAATGCTGACAAGTACAGTCGAAACCGGGAAATTGTGTGGTCGCCGGGATAAAAGTCCATAAGATACCTGTTTACTGTATGGATGGCTGTCGGTGTTGAGGTTACAGGAGCATGACATAGGCTCATGAAAGGAACAGGAGAATCCTGTGATGTTATGGAAACCGAAAAACACGAGCTAACAAATGTGCGAGTGTGAAAGTAGGGATGAACATTACAGGTGTGGAAGAATCCGTAGTAGTGTTGAAGTTTTTGTAATGAAAATGGAGCAAAGGGATTCTGTCGTCGGAACTTTTTGAAGGTAACAACCAGAAATGGGAGGATTACGTGAAGGAAGGAAAAGCATTTCACATTTCACAAAAGGAAGTCCTAAATGCTTATAAGGCAGTAAAGGCTAACAAAGGTGCTGGAGGAATAGATGGAATAGAACTGGAGGAGTTTGACAAAGATTGGAAAAACAGACTCTATGTATTGTGGAATAGGATGTCCTCTGGAAGTTATTATTCAAAACCCGTCCGAGGTGTTGAGATTCCGAAGAAAAATGGGAAAAAGAGGCTGTTGGGGATACCAACGATTGAAGACAGAGTAGCACAAATGGTACTGAGGAACAGGTTGGAGCCGTTGGTGGAGCCTATATTCCTTGATGATTCCTACGGCTATAGACCAAATAAGTCGGCATTAGATGCAATAGAAATGGCAAGAAGTAGATGCTTTAAGATGAAATGGGTCATAGAGTTTGATATTGTTGGTCTCTTTGATAACATCAGTCATGAAAAGCTATTAGAATTGGTAGAAAAACACTGTCATGAAAAGTGGGTTCTTATGTATATAGATAGATGTTTAAAAACGCCAATACTAATGCCAGACAAAACAATGAGAACGCGGAATTCAGGTACGCCACAGGGAGGAGTTATCAGTCCTGTACTGGCAAATCTTTTTATGCACTATGCGTTTGACAGTTGGATGGCATGGAAATTCCCTAAATGTCCATGGGAAAGATATGCGGATGATGGGATAATTCATTGTGTAACCAGAAAACAGGCAGAGTTTGTTCTTGATATGTTAAAAGAGCAAATGATGAGGTTTGGATTAGGTATTGATACAGAGCTGATTGTTAGAAAAAAGGAGTTAAGAGATCAGCAGAGTTTGGCGAAAACAACTGAAAAGGCAATTAAGAAAGATCCATTATTTAAACAATACTATTTAGGGAAGATGCACTTTTATCGTTTCGGTCATTAATGACTGCTGGCGAATACCAACGGAATGTTCTCGACAACATAATCCTTGAATTAAATGATGATGCTCCGGAGAGTAAGTTATTAGGAATTCAAGTAGATATAGATTTGGAAGATAAGAACAAATCGACAGGTGATATACAATAGAATAGTGATTCATTTGGTGAAGAATAGGAAGAGGACAGCCATATGAGCTATCCTCTTCATGTTAATAGCAGGAGTGTTAAAACACTTCCAAACTATCCTCCGCATCCACCCATGCCTGCATCTCGCCATCTAACGCAAGCCGGGCATATTCCAATGGATGATCAATTGCCAGAGCATTCAGGCACCGTTGAGAATTAGGAGTGGTTCGTATCCCGGATTCCGCCTGATTGCAATCAATCCGGAGGATGTAGCCGTTATAGTGGTTAATGTCGATGCTGTTATGTATCGGGTTGTATTCTGCGTGTATCAATTTCATTGTTATCTGTCCTTTCGTTTGAATTGGAGGTAAAAAGCCCATGGGCTTATTTTGGACTTGAAAAACTTTTGAAATAGATATAATACTCACAAAAAGTACCATTTTATAAAATAAAACATCACTAGAAATATCCAAAACAATACAAGTTGTGATATTAACAGTCGTGTTGCTACTATCATTGAGTAATTTCAATTGATAGTGTCTACAATCTAGTAAAATTAAGGCTCTCGAGGTTTTTCTCGGGAGCCTTTTTACATGACAAAGCGTCAAATTGAATTCTGATGACGAAAAGATTCTATCAAGAGCAATTGATAAATCGGTGGATACAGTGGTAGAAGTTTTCGATATTGAGCAGACAATCAAAGAAGATATGCAGAAATTCATGCAAACAGAGTACGCGATACGTGACGAGGTGTCACGCGCAATGCCTAGACGTAGAAGGTAAGAGGAAATGTCTATTTTATCGTGATTGATAAAATGGGCATTTTTGATTATAATGAAAAGTAAAACTTGGATTCAGAGAGGTGTTTGATGAAGAAACTTTTATTGATTACGGGAGACTTGGCAACAGGGAAATCTACTTTTGCTAATATTTTATCTAAGAGATATGATACAAATGTATTTTTTAAAGATTCAATTAAAGAGGTACTGGGAGATACGATTGGTTTTGCAAATAGAGAAGAAAACAAGAAATTATCAAATGTTACAATGGAATTGATGTTTTTTATATTTGAAGAATTTGGGAAATTGAACAAAAATCTTATTTTAGAATCAAATTTCCACACTACAGAATTGGAAAGATTACATAAATTGGCATTTGAAAATAACTACGAAGTGCTTACTATCGTGCTTCGGGGTAATGTTGAGATTTTATATAAAAGATATTTAAATCGAATGCATAATGAAAATAGACATCCCGTACATTTAAGCACAACATTAGATGTTTTTGATGATTTTAAAGGTTACACAGAATATTCAAGAACAGAGAAAATTCTTGGGAATGTAGTATATGTTAATGCGGATGATTTTTCATATCAAACAGACAATAAAATTTTGCGAAAAATAGATGAATTTATGAGAGGATGTTAAGATATGTGTCTTATTTGCGATAGAATTAATATGATTAAAGAGGGTACGAATCCTTATTTTGTAAAAGAGTTAGAGACTGGATATGTTGTAATTGGAGATAATCAACATTTTAAAGGATATTCAATTTTTCTGTGTAAGGAGCATAAAACAGAACTATTTCAATTAGACTATTCGAAGAAAATGAAATTTCTGGAAGAAATGTCTGTTGTAGCAGAGGCGGTTTCAAATGCATTTGGTGCGGATAAAATGAATTACGAGTTATTAGGCAATGGAGATACACACCTGCATTGGCATTTGTTTCCGAGAAGAGCTGGCGATATAGAAAATTATGGAAATAAAGGCAAGGGACCAGTTTGGTGGTATCCAATGGAGAAAATGTACAGTGATGAAAATAGACCTTCGGAAGAAGAACTGGAGGAGATGAAAGCAATATTGTTAGATGAGTTAGATAAATTGCTATAATATATATCTAAAGTAAAAGAGAGTAATGCTTGCAAAAAACAAAAGTGGCTGGAAATTATTGGAGTATATTGATATTCAAGAAAAAGACGTTGAGAAGTACCGGAATGTTACGGGGGCATATGCCATCTTGAGAGTAGCTGATAAGTATGTTGTTGGATATAATAGTTGGAGAAAACAATGGGAATTTCCGGCGGGCAGAATAGACAACGGAGAAACCGCCAGAGAGGCAGCAATTCGGGAATTGTATGAAGAAACACATCAAAGAAATGAGCAGCTTGAATTTAGAGGATTATTTAGAGTTGAGGATGCAAAGGGACAGATAAAATATCAAGCGATATTCACTTGCCAGCAAGAAGAATTAATACCATTTGAACATACAGAAGATGACGAGATGGCTGAGATTAGGTTATGGGACATGCAAGAAGATATTGTATATGTTGATGAGTGTGATGTAAAAATAGTTCAAATGCTGTGCAGTTAGGATAAGGAAAAGGTGATATTATGGCAAGAGAAGAAAAGTGTGTATTAACAATATGTGTATGGTGTACGATGGAAATCGAATATTGGTTCAGGATAGGATGAATCCGAACTGGCCAGGGATAACATTCCCTGGCGGTCACATTGAACCAAAGGAATCGTTTGTGGAATCGGTTATTAGAGAGAGAAATATCGTTATATTGTTTTCTTTTACAAAACTAATACATATAGTGGAGAACTTAAGTCTTCCGATGAGGGAAAAGTATTTTGGATAGAAAGAGATAAATTAAATGAATATACTTTGGCTGAAGGATTTGATAGAATGTTCGAGGTATTTGCTAACGATAACCTATCGGAGAATTATCATTGGTTTGAAAATAATGAATGGAACATGGAGAATAAATAAGATGTCTGAGAAATAGAAAAGGTAATTTATTTCTTATGATGCGAAAAATTTTACTTATAAAGTGTAAAAAATTGCACCAAAAGGTTGAGTATTTTCTGGGAACGAATATAATAAGAATAACAGAACCCAACACGCCTCTCAACGATGCGGACCACGTTGGGTCTTTTAATTTTAAGGAGAATATTGTATGGGAGAACTTAAACAGCATCAGTCTCCTATGATAATTGATGAACAAGTCGAAAATCTTAAGAGTATAGGATTGATTGTCGAAGATGAGGAGTATGCGAAAAGAATACTAAATGACATATCGTATTTTAGGTTGATTAAAGCATATAGTTTAAATCTAAAGCCTAAGAACGGGAACTATGTGGATAAGGTTACGTTCGAGCAGCTTGTAGAACTGTACCTCTTTAACGCAAACTTCCGTCAAGAGCACCATTCAATCCATTTGTTAATGTAGGATATATTTCTTCTTCTGTGATTGCACCGGAAAAGGGGCTGGCAGAGCATATCTCATTTACGTCAATTTCTAATTCATTTGCTAGTCGAAGTGCAAAGTCAAATCGGATATTAGAATCCTTTTGAATAATAGAATAAAGTGTAGTGGCACTGATACCAGTTGTTTTTGCAATCTGGCGGACATTCGTGCCTTTACTGTCAAGTATTTCTTTCAGTTTCTTACCGTCTCCCATTGAAACGCTCCTACACTGTAAGCGTCTAATTTCAGGGTGTATCTAAAAATACTATCGGAATCCTCATTGCTAGGATTCCGATAAGCTAACATTTTACTCTGTTTTATTGCTACATTGTTGCTGAACTGTTTCATTCCATGGAGCTAGAGAGTCTAGTTCTTCATCTGTCATATCACTGTTTGGACGGTGCTCTAAAAGATATTTCAGATATTCATATAGGTTGAGATGGTATGCTTTCGCCATTTCTACAATTGTTAGATAAATGGCATTAGCATGAGCTCCATCAGGAATATCTGAAAACAGCCAGTTTTTGCGACCAACAGTTACAGGTCGAATGCTGTTCTCGCTCAGATTATTGCTCAAACTGCATCGCCCATCTTCAAGGTAGGTCATAAGAAACTCCTCACGATTCTTGATGTATGTGATAGCTGTTTTTAGTTTTCCATTACTTCCAGGATTAACCTGTTTTAGCCACAACAAGAAAGCCTCAATAACTGGTTTCTCATCTTTGAGGCGACGGTTATAAATCTGTTTGACACTGTATTCTTTTTCCTTGTATGAACGCTCGTATTCAAACAGCTTATTGCAATAAAGTACACCCTGAACAGCTGGATTACTATAATCCTTTTGATGTCCTTTGGGTATGGCTTCTAATAGATATCTGCGGATGTGAGCCCAACAACAGCATCGTTTGGTTTCTTTTACTTTGTTGTAACCTTGATATCCATCTGCCATCAGATAGAAGCCTGGTTCAATTCCTTCGAGGAATTGCTTGGCGTTTTCTCCTGCCCTGGTAGGAGTGTAATTGTAGAGGATGATAGGATTTAATCTATCCTCACCTGTACGAATCAGCCAGAAGTATGATTTCGTCTGAGCCCTTCGCCCTTCTTCTTTTAAAACCTGAATGGGCGTTTCGTCCATCATAAGAAATCTTCTTTTGAGAAGTTCACGATGGAAGAAGTCATAAACAGGCTGCAGGTATTCCTGGGCGGCTGTTATAATCCAACGAGCCATTGATGTTCGACTTATTGGTGCAGACATCTGCAAAAAATCCTGTTCCTGTCTATACAATGGAATGTACAATCCGTATTTTCTGTATAGTATGTTCGCGAGCAGTGATTCTGAAACATAACTTCCAGGAATCAATGCAGGTGTACCATTATCTTTAATAAACTGTGGTTCTTCAGTATCCTTACATTTAGAACAAGCATAGGTTGTAGCGACATACTCAATGCATTCAAGTTTAGGCGGAGTATATACTATCTCCTTGCGGATAACTTCAGTTCCTATGGCCAACATTTCACTGCCACAAATAGGACAAAGTTTGTCCTCATTGGATAAAGTATTAACCCAATGTCATTAACTTAAACTATTAACACATATTATTTTCATTGAGGCTATTAACTTAAGGAAGGAGAAATAAAAAAACAGAACAAGTCAAAGCAAGAAAATACGCTATTACGGATTGGAAAATGGGTCATTTTTTTAAAGAGGTCGACAAAAAGACAAAATCAATGATTATCATTGCATTTTGTCTGAAGAAGACATATAGTTTAT
>JALFVM010000158.1 GCA_022787145.1 Lachnospiraceae bacterium
GGAATATAAGGAATGTTTTGAGATCATGGGAAAAGACCGTAACAGCTATTCCAAGACGGATCTGGAAGCAACATTTATGCGGATGAAAGAGGACCATATGCTGAACGGGCAGTTAAAGCCGGCATACAATGTCCAGATCGCGGTAGAGAATTATTTTATTGTCCACAGTTATGTGAGCAGCGACCGGACGGACTATAACACGTTGATCCCTGTTTTAGAAAAGCATCAGAGAGCATTCGGAGATACACTGGAAGCACTTACTGCCGACAGCGGCTACTGCAGTGAAAAGAACCTGCTGTATCTGAAGGAGAACGGAATCCGGAGCTATATCAAGCTCCAGGACCATGAAAAACGGAAGAGCCGCGCATACAAAGAAGATATCGGAAAGTATTACAACATGACATACGCCGTCTTTGAGGATGAGCATTATTACATCTGCCATGACGGAAGGGAGCTGCGCCATATCCGGACAGAAAGCAAAGAACAGGATGGATATACCCAGACGTTTGAGCTATATGGATGTGCGGACTGCAGCGGCTGTGAGCATAAAGCCAGGTGCCTTTATAAATACAATGCCGAAAAGAATCCTGACCGGAATAAGGTCATGAAGATCAACGAACGATGGGAAGAACTGAAAGAAGAATCCAATACGAACATCCAGAGCGAGACGGGAATCCTGAAACGCCAGACACGCTCAATACAGACGGAAGGACACTTTGGGGACATTAAGGAAAACGAGGACTTCCGGCGGTTCAACTACCGGTCGGCGGAAAAAGTATATAAAGAGTTTATGCTGTATGCAGTCGGCCGGAACATTATGAAATACCATCGGTTTTTACATCATGAAATCGAAAAATATGAAGGAAAAAAGGAGCAGAAAGCAGTTTAGACAAAGAAGCGCTTCTCAAAATCCAAACAAGGGGGTTTTATGCCCTAAAACAGATAGTTATAAAAGAAGGAGACAGTCCGTAGAAATTCAGTGTCTTGAAAAAGCCTGAATTTCTGCCGGACTGTCTCCTTCTTACATATCAGGGGCCAAAACTGCTATTTCCCGACAGCCCCTTCCGAATTTTTTACATTGTACTATAAGATTTTGAAAAATGCAAGCCGGAATTATTTGCAGATTCCATCAATCCATGCAAAGAGTTCGTTAAGATCATAGTCTCCCGCATGCGGCATATCCCACGGAGCATGGTAATCCACCTTTTTTCCCACATTTTCAAGTTTCAGGGTGAGCATCGCTGAGATTGCCAGAGAAGTATCTCTGTCACATTCACCGTGACGGATTCTCCAGTGCTGTGCGATATCAGACTGAGCATCTTCAATATAATACATAGGATTCATCATTTTTACGATATTTTTATCCGCCATAACACCATCTGCCATACTATGTTCTGCACTGTATTTTGTAAAATGGCAGCAATCCATATAGGCTATACCGAACAGATTATTTTCCGGACTGTCCATAGTCAGATCATCAAAAGCAGGTGCCGTTTTCATTCGGGTAATGTCTTTTACATAAGCTTTAAAATCCATAGATACGGCCTTTCCGTCCTGAACGTTCAGCCATTTCTTATCTGACACATCCCTTCCCTGTTCCATAGCTCTCTGTGCAGAGGCAAGAACTACAGACTCCACATATGCTTTGAAAGATCCTTCTCCCTGTTCATCCAAGGTCAAAACATTTCCCTGTTTGTCTCTCAGTCCCAAACTGTTTACATATGCCGGGAATAATACTTCTTCCTCTTTGGATGCTTTGATCTGAACGTCTGTCATTTCCCCGTCAACCGGTGTAAAAGAAGGACGTCCTCCCTCAGCCATGGTCATATGCATACGATGATAGTCATATACTCCGGAAAATTCCCACTCATAAGCCATATCCGCATGATCCAGATTTGTGATAGGACAATAGCAGGAGGCAGCAAAAATTTCATCTCCCGCATCTGCTGCACCGATTTCTTCCAAATATGGTATATAATCCGGATGATTTCCTGTTGCGCCCATTAATGAGGACAGTGCTCCTCCTGCACTGGTTCCGTTGGTGATGATCTTATTCTCATCTCCCGGCAGTTCCTGGCTAAAATAGTGAAGATATCTGACGGCTGCTTTATAATCCACAATGCAGGCAGGCGCTTTCCCTGTATATATCCCCTGTCCATTTTTCTGTACTCTTCCTCTGATAGCAGGAGCAGCTACTACATATCCATGCAAAAGCGCCTGGAAAATAGAATTGAGCTGTCTTGGCCCAAATTTGTTAAATCCCGGCTCATCCAGTTCTCCCGGCATATATCCGCCTACAGTATTCGGCATGAAGACCGGAGCAGTGTCCAAAGTATATCCATTAATAGAAAATCCATCATAGTATGCTTCCGGCACAAAAATATTCATCCGCTGAAATTCTTCATTGACAGGTTTATCCACGTATACCAGATTTTTAAAGGCCCTGTATTTGATCGTTGAATTTTCCAGTGTCAGTTCTTTTACTTCATACTTTTCTTTATCAAATCTCATGTAAAGTTCCTCCTGATTTTATTGTAATTGTTCCAATTCTTTTTCTATTTCCCGAATTACCTCTGTCACTTCGGCAATCTGCTCTTTTTGGATATGATCCACATGAAAACCTCCGGTACACACCGTAACAGCATTCTTTTTTCGGGCCAACATCTCTGCCAGACAGCGACAGAGCTCTTCATCCTTATGCCCGGTTACATTCAAAACCGAGGATGTGACACTCACACTTCCATCTCCTGTAAGTGAAGGTCTGGGAATTGCCAGCACAACACAGCCAATATGCGGCTTTTCCCCACCCTGCACCACAACATGATAATCCGCTCCCAACCGGGTTATCGTTACCACCAGCCGGGAATAGGAGAGTTCTTTTTCTATCATCCATTCCATCTTCGGTACTCCTTTGCCTCGATGCCAAACGGTTCTACAAGCTTCGCCGCAATATGATAAATCATATCGTCAATACTTTCCGGAAGATTATAAAATGTCATCATGGGCGGTATGATCCGCACCCCCGGAATCATGGCCAGTTCCTGGAGATTTCTCAGATGAATAGCACTCAAGGGTGTCTCACGCGCCGCCAGTACCAGTGTTCTCTGCTCCTTTATAGTCACATCCGCAGCCCTTAGAATCAGATTATCCGCATAGCCGCTGTGGATTCCGGCAACCGTCTTCATACTGCAGGGAACGATCAGCATTCCGACTGTTTTATAAGAACCGCTGGCCGGTCCGGCTCCGATTTGCTCCGGATGAAAAATATGATCTGCATATTGTTCTACATCCTCCACCGTCCATTTTGTCTCATACTTCAATGTCAGCTTTGCGCTGTCACTCATAATCAGACAGGACTCAAAATCCGGATTTTCTCTGATGAGCTTCAGACTTTCTACCAGAATCGGAAGACCACTGGCCCCTGTAGCCCCCACGATAATTCTTTTCTTTTCCATCTTTTTATCCCCTGTAAAATATCAGTAAATATTCCATTTTTCCGGATCCACATCCATAAATTTCGCTCTTTCAAAACGTGCTTTCTGGTCAAACGGAATCGTACAGTCGAAAATGGCTTTACATGCTACTCCACGGGCACGAATATGTTCAGAATA
>JALFVM010000181.1 GCA_022787145.1 Lachnospiraceae bacterium
GCTGCCCTGGAACTTGAATCGCGGAAGCTCCGGATGGTCCTTCAGGTACTTTTCTTTTAATGTCAACTTACATCCTCCTTTTTTATATCTCTAAACATTAATACCGCTATGCGCATCATCCAAAAACATGCAACAAGCTGCCAGATTGGCATATCCGAGTAGCGTCCTGCTGCTGCAAATAACGATGCAATCAATATGTATTTCACGCTTGTCCTCCTGTTTCACCGCCATCAGGCGGTTTTCTCTTTTCGCGGCTCCTCAGGAAGCTTATTATCGCGTTTTGCAATCTGCTTCAAACAAGCCTCCGTGAAACGTTGCTGGTAGCCATCTGTTAATGTAAGGACTACCTTGACTTCGACTTTCTTCATGTTTTTCCTCCTATCCTGCTTTCTTATCTTCCGTAGAAACGTTGAGCATGTAGCCTTGAATAACTCTGAGGATTTCGATTTTTGTACTCTCTGAGGCTCCTCTGAGAACTTCTTTAATGAGTTCTTCTGCATCGGTTCTTTTTCTTTCCAATGTATCTGCCATTTTTTTTCACCTCTTTTCTGTGTTCTATGAGAACATTATACGTCCCGATGAACACATTGTCAATAGTTTTTTGAATTTGATTGTTGACAATGAGAACATTTGAAATTATAATAAACATAAAAGGAGGTGCGAATTTTGAATGAACGTTTAAAAATTTTACGAGAATCTCTTGGGCTGAGCCAGGAAGAATTCGGAAACAGAATAGGCTCTGCAAGGAATACAATTGCAAATTATGAAATTGGTCGCAGAAATCCTTCTAATACTGTCGTAAAATCTATATGCAGAGAATTCCGTGTCAACTATTTCTGGCTTACCGAAGGGAAAGGAGATATGTGGTGCGGTACTCCGCAGGACGTTGTAGATGAGATTGCAGAGGATTACAACCTCGATGATCTTGACAAGAAAATCATTCAGAAATATCTTGAACTGAATGCTGGACAACGACAAGTATTGAAAGATTATCTGAAGAGCATTTTTGAATAGAAAAGAGCTGGCTATTTGCCAGCTCCACGGATAAAGAATTTATGAATATAGACAAAGATTCTTTTTAAATCTTTTCTATCATCAATGTTCTCTATCATTTTGTAGATTAATTTTCGGTACTCTTCATTGTTCATTGCAACCCCTCCGTTTCCGAACAACTGTTCTTTTTTTAATATACACTATTTCATGTACACAAACAAGAACATTTGTTCTAATCATTTGTTTTGTTATAAATAATACGAGAAAGGAGGGCAATTGTAACAGTTTTAGAAGCAATTGTCCGAGAACTCGGACACTTATTTGAACTGGGATTCATATAGGTCTGATATTCTTACTTTCAGTCCTGCTGCAAGTTTCTCCATTGTATCCATTCTTGGAAATTTTCTACGATTTACAATATCACCGATTGTAGATTTTGGGATTCCAGTTAGTACAGATACCTGGCGAACAGTTAGATTTTTATTGTACATTATTTTATCAAGCAGTATTTTCATTATGTTCACCCGAGATAATTTTACAATATCTATATAAGATTATCACTGGTAAATAATGGAATTACATATTTTATCAAGTGTATGCAGGGACGCTGGTAACATAAAACCATTATGCAGGGAATGGTTAATAAAAAATAGCAAAGAAGGTGATAGCATTTCTGCAGGATGTTTATATACTATATTCATATTGCCATTTAAATTATTATTCTGGCTTACAGGATGGGTATTTAAATTGGTATTTTATTTGTTTCTGTATGTAATAATATTCTGTTTCTATGTTTCTTGGTATTTAATTAGTGGACTGTTCAAACTGATCTGGAATCTAATTTTCAACAAAGGAAATGGATCCAAAATCACATGCACCAATGGAGAAGAATATGAGACGATGTGCTACCAGAAATTAAGACAATATGGTTTTACGCATATAGAAACCACTCCAAGGTCTGGTGACCACGGTATTGATATTTTAGCTCATAGAGCTGGAAAAAAGTACGCAATACAGTGTAAATACTATTCTTCTCCAGTAGGTAATCATGCAGTACAAGAAGCATACTCTGGATGCTCCTATTATGATTGTGATATACCTGTGGTACTCACAAATAATACATTTACCAAAAGTGCAATTGATGAAGCAAAAAAGAATGGGATCCAGCTATGGGCAGAAAACAAAATACCATTCTCTGACAGTTCTATTTTTAAAGGATTATTTAAACAAGAGAAAGCAGAATATCAATATCAAGAAAATTATGATAGATCTGATGACGCGAATTACATCACATACTGTCAAACATCAGATACAAACGGTGCAGAGATAAGATACATAACCGGAGACATTGATATTTACTTTGTAGACGTAGGAAAATTTATTATAGAAAAAAGGAACGCTTCTGTCGGCATTCTACAACGCACATTCAAAATTGGATATAATAGGGTGGAGAAAATTTTGGATCAATTGGCTGAATCTGGAGTTGTATCAAAATATGAATGCAATAACCAGAGAAAAATATTATTGACATTAGAGGAATTTAACTACCTTATTGAGAACAACCTGATAAAATCGGCAAATGACAGAAACCAAAAGACAGATGATTACACAGTAACGTATAACGATCATTTTGATAACATGGACGGTCATACATTCGAACATTACTGTGCTGGCATTTTAAGAAAAAATGGATTTTATGATGTGGAAGTAACAAAGGGAAGTAGTGATCAGGGAATTGATATTATAGCATTTAAAGATGGAATAAAATACGGAATTCAATGTAAGTGCTATTCTTCTGATATAGGGAATAAAGCCGTTCAAGAAGCTTTTTCCGGAAAAACCTTTTATGGATGCCATGTTGCAGCAGTATTAACAAATAGATACTTTACCAAATCTGCAAAAGAACTATCTGAAAATAACAAAGTCCTTTTGTGGGATAGAGATAAACTCGAAGAATATATAAGAAACGCTGATAACAATCAGAAACAATACTAACATTACATGATTAATGAAAATAAAGACCGCCCGGTGTTACCAGCACCGAACGGCTTTACATAGATTCCGTACAGGTCCCGAAGAACCAGATACATATATCTTGAGCAAATATATTGTATCACAAACCTCCGGTACCTGTACAGGTGCATTTTTTATACCATTTTTTTAAGGAGGATGATATTATGAATTTTTGTTCTTACACTCGCAAATCAATATATTCTGATCACTCAGATTCGATTGATAATCAAACAAGAATGTGTAGAGAGTACATTGATATGAAGTTCCCTGGGCAGGTAGACACATTCATCGAATATTCTGATGAGGACTTTACTGGGGCAAACACAAACCGGCCCGATCTGAAGCGTATGCTCTCAGACATCAAAGATGGACTCTATGATGTTCTTGTCGTTTATCAGCTCGATCGTCTCTCAAGAGATGTTCGGGACTTTGCGAATATCTACGCAATGCTTGAAGAACACGGAGTCAAGTTTATTTCAATCAAGGAAAACATAGATACATCCACGCCGATTGGCCGCGCTATGATGTATGTAACTGTTGTGTTTGCACAGATGGAACGCGAGACAATTGCAGCACGTGTTACAGATAACATGATAGGGCTTGCCAAAAAAGGGTATTGGGTCGGAGGTAATCCTCCTGTTGGATATGTCCGAAAAAGAATTACGATCAACGGAAAACAGCATTGCACGATTGAGCAGGATCCATCAGGAGTTGAACATGTAAAGTGGATTTTTTCTACTTTCCTTGAAAACAATTACTCTTTGCAGCAAATGGAAACAGCATTCAAAAGGCAGGGGATAAAGACAGTAAGAGGCGGATTCTTCTCAACTACTCGACTTCATCAGATACTTTCATCTCCTTTCTACGTAGAGGCTACTCCGGAAATATATGACTACTACGAGAAAAAAGGTTGCCAGATGGATCCTGGATCTCCTCGCGAAAAATGGGATGGAACAGTTGGTGTGATGATCTATGGAAGAACTACTGAGAAGGGAGGCGTGCACAGGCTGCAGAAACCTGATAAATGGCTTGTCTGCCTCGGAATGCATGAGCCATTTATAAATGCGGAACAGTGGCTTGAGGTTCAGGATCGTTTTGCAAAGAATAAGTTCGATAAAACGATGAAATATGATGTTCCTCTTTTGAAAGGTGTGTTGCGTTGCTCCTGCAAAACCTTGATGGGTGTTTCGAGGAAAAAGAAAAAATATGGAGTCGGCTCATGGTATTACTGTGTGAAAAGGACAAGACAAGGTCCTGAAGCATGTAATTCACATCATATAAAATGTGAAGTGTTAGATGAGAAAATGCTTGATATACTTAGATCAATTCAGAAGGATCCGAAAACGATACAAAACTATGTGGATAAAAATGTGGATAATCAAGAAACACCTGATCCGAAAAAGGCAGCTTCAAAAGTCGCATCATGCGAAGCGAAAATAGGACGCCTGGCGTCTTCTCTTGCTCTGGCTGCGGATTCTACCGCTCAGAAGTATATTGTAGCTGAAATGGAACGTCTTGACCTGGAACTACAGGCTTTGAAACGCGAACATTCAATAGCTCTTGCATCAGAAAGGAGAACTGCTGCGGAAAAGAAAGGCACAGATGCAAAAGTAAAGGAAATCATACGGATGATGGATAATCTTGATTCGTTTTCTGCGAAAGAGAAGAACGAAATTATGAGGGATATTGTAAAAGAGTGCATTTGGGACGGAGAGTCTCTTTTTATTACGCTTTAAATTTTCTCTTTTTTATAATGCGTCCATCCGGACGCATCCGTAAACTCGTCTTAATCAAATCACGAATACTGATTTCACGGTTTCCTTCCATATTTGCCATCTTCGCCTCCATCCGCACCAGATTTGTCACACCCTGTATCTGAAGCTCCGCATTGTCCTCAATCGTGATGATTCGCTCATCTTTTGGAATGTAATTGGACAGTGCACTCAAAAATGTCGTCTTTCCGCTGCTGGTTCCGCCTCCAATCAGAAGGGAATAGCGGGCTTCCACCAGCTTTTGCAGAAAATCCGCACATTCCTGCGTAATGCTGCCAAGCGCAATCAGTCTTTTCATCGTGATCGGCGTATCCGGAAACCGGCGAATCGTCATAATCGGTCCATCGAGTGCCACCGGCGGAATCACGACATTGACACGGGCACCGTTATCCAGCCTTGCATCGACAATCGGCATCGACTCGTTCACAACGCGGTTGCACCTGCCCACAATCTGCTGGATTACATCCTCCAGTTTTTCCTGGGAAGTAAACTCCTTATCCCAGAGTGAAAGTTGTCCCTGCCGTTCCACAAAAATCTTCCCCGGTCCGTTTACCATAATTTCCGTCACTTCATTGTCATCAATCAGCTCCTGCAAAACATCCAGCTTTCGTATGGAGTAGAACAGCTCCTGCCGAAGCTGAACCATTTCCTTCAGTCCAAGATACTGCACTTTTGAATAACCAATAATCAGTTCATCAATGATTTCCAGAATCTCTTCGTCCTCCAGTTCTCTGGAAAGGTCCAGCCGTTCCATCAACAGGCGGCGTATTTCCAAAAATGTACCTCTGCTCATGTTCGATCCTTTCTCAGAATGTCCCGGACGTAATCGCCAAGCTGGCTCCATACCAGCTGTTCCATATACTGCATTCCACTTTGCGTGCACTTATGAAACGGCGGTTTTACTTTTTCAATTTTTTCCAGCACAGAAACCGCATCCCAAAGCCGAAGAAGATTTTCAAACTGCAAAATCTTCGCTTTGGAGACAGCATCCTCCCGAATAGGCATAAAAATCCGGTTACAGCGCTCCAAAATCTGATACAGCTCATCCACACCATCTCCCAAATCCAGGATGATGACCTCATAGGAACTTCTAAGTTCCAGTTCATCCAACAAAAAATCCCAGTCCTGATATTGCGTATTTCGAATATCTAGCGGTGACACAGCCGGAGGAATATAATCCATGTTGTTGACTGACTGCACCATCTGGCTGATTCGATGGGTCAGATTTCTCTGCCTTTGTTTGATGTAATAAATCAAGTCACTCAGATTTCGGTCAAAATTCTGCTCAAGCAGCTGCTCAAATCCTGCATATTCCTCAAGATTCAGATACAGCACCGCCTTTTCCTTTGCCAGAATTTGTCCCATCGAAAGCGCAAACGAGGTTTTGAGCACACGCCCCAGAGGCGAATACACGCCGTAAATCTCCACCGGTCGTTTGAAAACTGCTGCTTCCATCGGTTCCTGTATGGATTCTCCATAGCACGCCATCACTTCCCGAATCACGCTTTCCGAGGACTGATATTTATAAATACTTGGATATTGATCCAGCTTCGGATCGTGCACTCCTTCCGACAAAATAATGATCTGCCCGACAGAAAGCTGGCGAATCCGTTCCTCCATCGCCTTATCCGAGATCAGAAGCACCTCAATACGCTCCTTTTTTGCAGCCTCGATTAATTTTTCTGTATTTGTGAACGCTTGGATCTCAAAAGGAACCGACTTTTTCTGGCTGATGTACTGCATAAAATTGCAGGCATACAGTGCCTCCAGGTCACAAATAGCCAATATTCGTTTTTTCAATACACACCTCCTGCATAAAGAATCACGCCCATCAAAACAGGAATCGTAAAATGCAAATTTTCCCACTGCTGCCCTTTCCTGTAATAGGGAACAATCTTTCTGTTACTGATTACAAATTGGATATATACGGCGAAGTGCCGAAGACGGGAGACAAGCTCCCCATACAAAAGAAGAAATACAAGGGATAAAATTCCCCCGCATACAAAAGAAATTGCCATGCAGACAAGAATATCGCCTGCACCCATCACGCCGCCCAAAGCAGAAAACAGCTTAATGTCACCCGGTCCTAACATCCGAAATCGAAACAGAGGAAATAATACGAGAATAGGAATCATACTGCCGGCCATAAAACACCAAATTCCCTGCCACTGTCCCAAAATCATCTGGTAAACCATGCCCACAATCCAAAGAAAACAAATCCATTGATTTTTCACTTTTCCGGTGGAAATGTCCATGATCGCCGCTACTGCTGCCGCTGTCAGGGCAAAAATAGCCGAAAAGGTCATACACACCTCTTTTCTGAAAATAAAATTGTAATACTTGTAATAAAAATAAAAAGGAAAATATACGCTCCGAACGGATTGTATCCAATAGCTGACTGCTATCTTGAGATTCATTATAGCTCAGGTCCGGACGTTTGTCCAGACCCAATTTTTATTTTTTGCAAATTGTTATTTTACTTATTCACTCAGGACTGTTCCATCCTCAGAGGCTGTATCGGATTCTTCTGTCACTTCTGCATTGTTTTCGGTCGCATCCTCTGTTGTGCCCTGTGTCACCTCGCCGGAACCGCCAAATCCTCCTGGGCCTCCCATTCTGCCACTTTTAATCGTTACACTTTCCACAGTTCCATCATCACCGAGCTGAATCACCAGAATATCATCCACTTCAATCTCTTCAAAATCTACTGTCTCTGTCTCCTGACCGGATTCTTCCACAATTTCAGCATCCTTTAAATCCAATGTCTTTGTCTCATCACTTGCCTCAAACGGAACGCCGCCGCCCTGCATCAATTCACCCAGCTGAATGGTAACGGAAGTATCATTAATTTCCGTAACCTTTCCTGTAATTGTAGAATCCGATTCCTCTGTTTTTGTCGTTGAACCACATCCCACACAGGAAAATATCATCGTTCCTGCCATCAAAATTGCCATTCCTTTTTTTCTTTTCATTCTATTTTCATCCTTTCCTTATGAACTACTCAACAATTGAATGGTTTTCACTCCACAACAAGCTATGGAGTTTTCGCCATCGTTTTATAACCGAGGATCCCATTTATCATCCTAACGAGTTATTTCACTTACCAAAGTCATTCTAATCTATGAACCTTAACCGAAGTTTAGAAAATCTTTTCTATGATTTAAGTTCACAGAATTTTCCCATTTCATCTCAAAACTGTGCTATAGTATTCCATATATAAGATTTAGGTGTCAAAACCTTGATTACGGATTGTTTCGTGCTACGCACTTCCACAATCCTGCCCCCGCATTCGCAATCTATGGGGCCCCGCCCCACTTCTTGCTCATGTGTGGGCGTGTCAATAAGGTATATCTCCACTTAC
>JALFVM010000183.1 GCA_022787145.1 Lachnospiraceae bacterium
GGTCATGCAGAAAACTCCTATGTTTTCATAAATAATACAACTTTTGAAAAAACTATCAAATTTTACATGCTCTTTTGTCTGGTATATCATCCAACCAAAGACACTGCCAATAAAGTAGAATGGCCTATTTGCACATATCGACAACTTTCCATAATCAAAGTGCGGAGATATCGCACTTGATTATAGAAGACCTTCTCTGTGCAAATGGGCCATTCGGAAACCCTCAAGCCAAACCTTGCCGTTGGGATTCTGTCCCGTTGACCAGGAAAGTGGTGCACATACAACCCGACAAACAGGACGTTGTGTGGGAATTGCAGAAAGAGAAATCCATGGCTTTTATCGTAAGAAAGAATGTGCTACAATGAGTAGCAGAAAAAATATGAGGAGGTGCCCGATATGAGCAAAATAGATGAAGTAAGAAGTGCCATGGTTCAGGCGATGAAGAACAAAGATAAAGAGAGAAAAGATTCTTTGTCCATGTTGCTTGCTGCACTGAAAAACAAAGCAATTGATAAGAGAGAAGATTTGACAGAGGCCGAAGAGAATGAAGTGATTCTGAAAGAAATCAAGCAGACAAAAGAGACTTTGGATGTCACTCCGGCGGACAGAATAGATATCATTGAGGAATGCAAGAGCAGAATTTCTGTATATGAAGAATTTGCACCGAAAATGATGGATGAAGAGGAGATTAAAGGGACAATTAACAAAGTTCTTGCGGAGCTTGGAATCGAGACTCCAACAGGCAAGGATAAGGGCAAGATTATGAAACTGCTCATGCCTCAGGTGAAGGGCAAAGCGGATGGAAAGCTTGTCAATCAAGTGTTAGGAAGTATGATGAAGTAATCATTAAAACGTTATTGGTGAAATTAAGGTGCCTATGAATGATCTGGCAGGAATATGTGGAGGTTTCAAAGATGAAATTTAATGCAAAAGAAGATGGAAAAAGAATTTTTATCATCTGTCTTGCGTCTTTACTGATGGCAGTAAATATTAAATCGTTCGTTCGGACCGGTGGGTTATATCCTGGCGGTGCCACGGGACTTACTATTTTGATACAGCGTGTGGCGCAGTTGTTTTTGAATGTGGAGCTTCCGTATTCTGTAGTCAACCTGTTGCTAAATGCGGTGCCCGTGTACATAGGATTCCGGTTTATCGGAAAGAAGTTTACATTGTATTCCTGCCTGATGATTGTGCTTACCAGTGTGTTGACCGATATTGTGCCGGGATATACGATTACGTATGATACACTGCTGATCAGTATTTTCGGGGGCATGATCAATGGTCTTGTGATCAGTGTTTGTCTTTTGGTGAATGCGACGACAGGCGGAACTGATTTTATTGCCATCTTTCTGTCGGAAAAAAAGGGCGTTGATTCGTTTAACATTATCTTAGCATTAAATGTTGTGATACTTGCAGCAGCGGGAATTCTGTTTGGATGGGATAAGGCTCTGTATTCGATTATTTTCCAGTACGCGTCCACACAGGTACTCCATACGTTGTACAAAAAATATCAGCAAAATACGTTATTTGTGGTGACGAACAAACCACAGGAGGTCAGTGAGGCGATTGCCAGAGAATGCAATCATGGCGCAACGATTCTGGAAGGAGAGGGATCTTATGAACATTGTGAGCGTCATGTGGTATATTCTGTTGTTTCCAGTGCAGAAAGTAAACGAGTGATCCATGCAGTGAAAGAGACAGATCCGGAGGCGTTTGTTAATGTGATTCGTACAGAACAGCTTTCCGGAAGATTTTATCAGAAGCCGACGGAATAAAAATGGTGGTCAGTGGGGCAACTGTGAATTTGCCCTCTGATTATAGCAGTTCAATAAAAAATCTCACATAACTGTGAAAGTACAGTTGTGTGAGATTTTTTCATATGTATTATTCATCGTAGATGTTGACGATTTCTCCATCGAGAATGCGGTTCATGTTCTTGACTGCACAGAAGTTACCGCACATACTGCAGGTATCTTCTTTCTCTGGTTTTGCTTCTGCGCGGTAGCGGCGGGCTTTTTCCGGATCCATGCTCAGGTCGAACATGGCCTCCCAGTCGAGTTTCTTGCGGGCGGTGCTCATCTGGTCATCCCAGTCGCGTGCACCCTTGATGCCTTTGGCAATGTCTGCTGCGTGAGCGGCGATGCGGGAGGCGATGATACCTTCTTTTACGTCTTCGAGGTTTGGAAGGCGAAGGTGCTCTGCCGGTGTGACATAGCACAGGAAGGAAGCTCCGTAAGTTGCAGCGATGGCACCTCCGATGGCTGCTGTGATGTGGTCATAACCAGGAGCAACATCCGTAACGAGAGGTCCAAGTACATAGAATGGTGCACCCTGACAGATGGTCTTCTGGATTTCCATGTTGGCAGCAATCTGGTTCAGTGGCATATGGCCAGGACCTTCTACCATAACCTGTACGTTTTTCTCCCAGGCACGTTTTGTCAGCTCTCCCAGAGTGATCAGCTCTTCAATCTGGGAAATATCGGAAGCATCTTTCAGACATCCCGGACGGCAGGCGTCACCAAGGCTCATGGTGATATCGTATTCCTGGCAGATATCAAGAATCTCATCGTAGTGCTCATAGAAAGGATTCTCCTGTCCTGTCATTTCCATCCATGCGAAGATGATGGAACCTCCGCGGGAAACAATGTTGGTCAGACGTTTGTTGCGTTTGAAACGTCCTGCTGTTTCTTTGTTGATACCGCAGTGGATTGTCATAAAGTCAACACCGTCCTCGGCGTGCATTCTTACGATATCGAGCCATTCCTGGGAAGTGATTTCTTTCAGTGGTTTGTGGTAATACACAACGGCATCATAAATTGGCACAGTACCGATGATGGCCGGACACTCCTGCGTCAGGCGTTTGCGGAAGGTACGTGTATCACCGTAGGAACTCAGGTCCATAATGGATTCTGCACCCATTTTTACCGCGTTGTTTACTTTTTCGATTTCCATATCCATGTCTTTCCAGTCTCTGGAAATTCCAAGGTTTACATTGATTTTTGTTTTTAACATAGAACCGATTCCGTTCGGCTCGATGCAGGTGTGGCGTTTGTTGCATGGAATGATAATCTGGCCCTTTGCCATATAATCCATCAGTTCTTTGAGGCCCATCTGTTCTTTGGCGGCAACTGCCTCCATTTCTTTTGTGACGATGCCTTTTCTTGCGGCATCCATCTGTGTCGTATAGTTCATAACCTTTTCCTCCTTGAGAGATACCTTTTTTGATACGTTCGGGCGAAAAAAGAGTACATCCGTGTAGATGTACTCTGAAAAAATCCATATATCGTACGATTCCTACGCCGGCATTATCCGTATCAGGTTCCAGGGTCGAAATCCGTTCGCATTTCCTCTCAGCCGACGCGTCAGCTCCCCTTGTTTTCTTATTTCTTCTATCATAAACGATGTGGAAAATAAAGTCAATAACGAGGTGTGGATATTTCTTGTCAATTTTTTTTTGACCGATTAAAATAGATGCATATGATTTAGGTGTCAAAACCTTGATTACGGATTGTTTCGTGCTACGCACTTCCACAATCCTGCCCCCGCATTCGCAATCTATGGGGCCCCGCCCCACTTCTTGCTCATGTGTGGGCGTGTCAATAAGGTATATCTCCACTTAC
>JALFVM010000039.1 GCA_022787145.1 Lachnospiraceae bacterium
AGAGGCAATAGACAGATTCATTGAAGCTAACAAGTTTAAGGTTATGTATACGGTTTCTGGAGGCATTGTGCCATTTGGGACATTAGGGGGAGACCAGTATTCAGAAGCTCTGAAGCTGACGGATTTTGCTTTGAATGAGGCAAAGACGCTGGGAAGAAACCGCTGTTATATATTTGACGGAGAAACCTACAGGAAATTTCTTCGGAAGAGGGAGATTACCCAGGAACTGCGGGAGGCTGTGCTCAATGGCTGCCAGGGTTTTGCGGCTTTTTATCAGCCTGTATTTGCTGAAGATAAAAAAGTACCTTATGGAGCAGAAGCTTTAATGCGTTTTACTTCTGAAAAACTCGGGATGATTTCACCGGCAGAGTTTATTCCGATTCTGGAAGAAACCGGTCTTATTATTCCGGCTGGCCGCTGGATGATGAGAGAAGCTATGGGAAAATGCAGCGAGATCCGGAAAGTACTTCCAGGTTTTAGAGTGAGTATTAATATTTCCCAGGTTCAGGCATCCAAGTCCGATGTGATCCAGGATATCAGTGCAGAAACGAAAAGAGCAGGACTGCCGCTGGAAGCATTGATTGTGGAATTGACAGAGAGTGACCTTCTGGAACAAAATATCAATGAGAAGCATTTTCTCACAGAACTGAGGCGGATGGGAATCAGTCTTGCATTGGATGACTTTGGAACCGGATATTCGAACTTCCATTATCTCAGTGAGCTGAAACCGGAGATCATTAAGATTGACCGCTCTTTCACTGTGAAAGCAGTTGCAGATGAACAGGAATATTATCTGCTGAATCAGTTCTGCACCATGATCCATAATCTGGATATGAAGATTTGCATTGAAGGCGTGGAAAATGCTCAGGAATGGCTCAAAATCCGAAAGCTGCGCCCGGAATTTACCCAGGGATATTTCTGGGGGAAACCTTGTGGGTATGAAGAGTTTATGAGAAAATTTATAGAAAGAAAATGAGATGAAGAAAAAAATTTGTAAGTTGTCAGCAGTAGTATTGCTTTTTTTCTCAGGGACTATGGAGATTGGCTGGCGCTTTTTTAACATGGTGGTCTGCTGCAAAAGAGGGGGAAGGAAAAAGGAAAGAAAAAAATGGTTTGAATTATCCCATATCCGGGATAATCACCCCAGAAACGGATATGCAAAGGAATATGAGGAGAGCAGGGCATGGTGCGAGGCTCAGAAGATGCAGGACTGCTATATCAGGAGTGTGGATGGATTAAAACTCCATGGATTCTATCTGCCTGCAGAGAATGCAAAGCGGTTTGTTATCTTAAGCCATGGCTACCGGGGCAGCAGATTTGGTTCCCTGTCATTTATGGCAAAATATCTCCATGAGCATCAGTGTAATCTTCTGTTTATGGAACAGCGATGTTGTGGAGAAAGTGAAGGAAAATATATCACCTTTGGAGCAAAGGAAAAATGGGATGTGCAGCGTTGGGCAATTTATGTGTCCGAAAGAAACAAGGAGAAGCTTCCAATCTATCTGTATGGACAGTCTATGGGGGCTGCCGCTGTACTGATGGCATCCGGATACAGGCTTCCGTCAGAGGTGAAAGGGTTGATCGCAGATTGTGGTTTTCAGTCTATGGAAAGACAGATGCGGGATATGGCTGACAACTGGTTTCATCTGCATTATATCCCCCTGCTTTTGAAGGAAATGGACTGTCTGTGTCACCTTATTGCAGGATTTCGTATGAAAGATGCAGATACCACAGAAGCTATGAAAAGGAATACAAGACCTGTCCTTTTCTTTCATGGAGAGAAGGATACTTATGTGTACCCGAACAATTCATTCCAGAACTATATGCTGTGCAAAGCACCAAAGGAACTGGTCATTGTACAGGGAGCAAGGCATCTGTGCAGTGCCTATGCAGATCCGGAACTGTATCAGCGTACAGTGATGGAGTTTTTTGAGAAATATGATGTCAGTAATTCTGAAAAATAATGTGCCTGTTTTTAACCGCCAAAGGCGATTACGAATGACAACAATCCCTGACCGGGACTTATCAGATGCATTTTGTTAAATGCATGATAAGTCTCGGTCAATTTTATGTAAAGTGTTCATTAAGTGCTGAGGGTACTGGTATTTGGGAAAAATCTGTGCTATTTTTTGTCACGTAATAAAAAAGTAATGTTGTAGCTGCCAGTACATTATTTTTGAAATAACTGTGGGCTACTGAACAAGTATGTAATGTTTTTGTACCCGGGAAAAGAGAAACCGGCGATGGAGATTAAATAAAGTATGACAAACTACTATCCTTTAACAGCAGCACAGAAAATGCACCACAACTGGATCATGGATTACGGTACACAGCAGGTATCCGGTGTCAGTGTTGTGGCATCTGTACAGGCTGAACTGGATTTTGGATTATTAAAAAAATGCATTCAGATGGAAACAGAACGTTCCGGATGCACCAGAATCCGTTTTACAAAGCCTGATAAAGACGGAAATGTACAACAGTACCTTGTAAAACAGGATCCAAGGGATATCGGATTCAAGGATCTGTCAGGAATGGGAAGCCTTGCAAAAGCAGACGAGCTGATGCAACAGTGGGCATACGAAACCTTTGACGGTGATGACATTCCCATGTGCGAGTTTACTATGCTGAAGCTGCCGGAAGGATATAATGGTTTCTTTGTACATATGGATCACAGACTGATCGATTCCTGTGGTCTGGTAGTAATGATCGGTGATCTGTTTCAATTATATACCTATTATAAATATGGAACAGCCTATCCGCAGGAACTGGCAGATTTTGAGACAGTACTGAAAAAAGACCT
>JALFVM010000064.1 GCA_022787145.1 Lachnospiraceae bacterium
CTGTACAAGCTCTGCACAGTCTACGCGGGAACCATCAAACTCAACCTGCATTTCTTTACGACGGATGATCTCACCTTCAAATGCAGATGCGAATGCTACAGGAATGTCGATGTTTGTAATCTTAATCTTGATATCACGAGCCTCAAGAGAAGTAGCGTTGAATTTGCTGATATCTTCCTGAACGATCAAACTCTTCGGTACACGGAAGACATTCTCTGTCTCGTTTGTAATTACCGGGAATCCAAGTGCGATTGCGCCTGCTCCACAAGCTACGATTACATCATCCAAAGGTGCAAATGCATTTACGAATGCAGGTACACGCTCGAATGTATATTTCATCAGATTTGCAGCATCTCCGGGTGCAATGTTACCGAAGATCAGCGCTGCTCTGAGTGCTACCGATACAACATGGATTACAGATGTAACGTCTTTTCCAAGAGGGATAACACGTACGTTTGCACCTGTCTTCATGCCTGCTTCAGCAACCTGGTCACAGATTCCACCTACCAGTGTTACGAGGATACCCTGTGCCTGGTAAGATTTCACAAGTGCTACACCTTCTTCTGTTGTAGGAGCAGTTCCGAGAACTACAGCTACACCAGGGATATCGCCTGTTACAAGCGGTACACCAAGTTCACGGATCACAGCATCTGCCAGATGTCCGTACAGTGGCTCTTCATATGGAGCAGCTCCATCGATGTATTTTAATACTTCGATAAACTCCGCACACAGTGCAGTAGCAACACCAGACATGAATGCATCGTTCAGACGATTGTTTCTTGTCATCAGAGTTTTTACAACGCCAAGAGCTTCTTTTAACTCTTTTAAGTTTGTTACTTTTGTTCCTGTTACAGAATAGTAGCATGGCAGACTGTAAGCTGTGTGTGGGAAGCTGACAGCTTTCTCTTCACCGTGCTGGGCGATAGCTGCATCGATTGCCTGCTCCGTCAGACCATATACAGCATCATTTCCATTAAATACTCTTTCAAATAATGTCACAGTTTTTTCCTCCTTAAATTCCAAGAGCCGCACGTTTTTCTTCAATTCGTGCAATCATCGCGTCACCTAATTTGTCAATATCTGTTTCTACTGTATAAGCAGCTTCTACCCAGTCACGAACACCTTCTGTCAACCATCCAACAACCTGATCAGAGCCTGTTACCTGTGGTGCCACGCCAAGGAAGGTGTCAATACCTGTTGCTACTACGTAATTTCCAATAGATACGGCCTTCTCAGACATCCATTCCGGAGCACATCCAACTAATGGAAGCTGAGAAATGTTCAATCCAGAATCTTTCGCCAGTTCAGACGCAAGAACCATCATACGGCTGATATCTACACAAGATCCCATATGCAGAACCGGAGGAATGTCAGCCAGTTCACATACACGTTTTAATCCTGCTCCACAGAGATCTTTTGCTCTCTTATCCATCAGCCCGGCTCTGGCTGCTGCCTGCGCAGAACATCCGGAAAGAACAAGAATAATATCATTTTCAATCAGTTTCTTCATCAGTCCCACATGGGCGGAATCAGGACGGACTCTTGGGTTATTACATCCAACCATGGCAACAGCACCACGGATAACGCCTGAGGTAATACATTCAATCAACGGTTTTGTTGTTCCTGTAATATCAACCTGAGAATTGGTTACACCATCTAAGGTCTTTACAATCGATTCTACTGAATAGCCTACCGTTGCTTTCTGCTTTAACTGCGGAATATGTACAAGTTCTTTTTTGCGGTTTACAAAATTTTCTACTGCTGCTCTTACGATTTTCTTTGCATTTTCTCCTGCTGTATCCGCATCAAAACGGATAAAATCAGAATCCGGCATCTGTGCGATTGGTGATGTTGTAATAAATTTTGTATGGAAACATTTGCTCAGAGGTCCTAATGCCGGGAAGATACACTGCACATCAACAACAATCGCCTCACATGCCCCTGTCAATACCACATTTTCCTGCTGCAGGAAGTTACCAGCCATCGGAACTCCTCGGCGCATTGCAACTTCATTGGAGGTACAGCACACACCGGCAACGTTGATTCCATTTGCACCAACCTCTTTTGCCAACGCGATCATTTCCGGATCCTCCGCATATTCACAAATCATCTCCGACAAGCTTGGATCATGACCATGTACAATGATATTTACCATATCTTCTTTCATTACGCCAAGGTTTGCCTCTGTATCCACAGGCTTCGGTGTTCCAAACATAACGTCTGAAAACTCTGTTCCAGCCATAGAACCGCCCCAGCCATCAGACAGACCAGATCGAAGTGACTGACGAATCAACGCTTCCGGCTTGCTGGAGTTACCCATATGTGTCATATGCATCGCAGTAGATACTTCACGGTCAATTGCTCTTGGTTCAATCTCTGCATCTTTCCATAATTTCTGTGTATGCTCAGGAGCACGTTTTAACCAACGCTGCACGCCATATGGCTTTCCATATTCCATAAGAGCAAGCTCTGCCACCTCATGTGCCAGATCATAAATATCTCTTCCTTCCGTCTCTACGCCCCACTCTTTTGCAATACGAAGTAATTTTTCCGGATCTTTTACTTTGTAATTTCCATCTGGCGCTACATGCGTTAATGTATGGCAGATTTCACGTCCATGATCTGAATGTGTCGCTGCTCCACCTGCAACGAAGCGCAAAAAGTTTCTTCCTACGATTCCATGTGCATCGCATCCACAGATTCCTCTTGGAGCTTTCTTCGTAATACGGCACGGACCCATAGAGCAAATACGACAGCAAATTCCTTCCTCGCCGAATTTACAATGTGGTGTCTGATTTTTCACACGAAGCTGCCAGGAATCTGCCCCCACTTTCTTTCCTGTTTCCAAAAGCCTGTCCGTGGCGGCTTCAAATTCTTCAATTGATGTCAACTTAAATTCACTCATTTTTTTCCTCCTCCATAAGTATGGTTTAAATATTCAAGAATGCCTTCCCACGTGTCCTCACACAAAGAACACCGCTGTTTGACAATATTATAACAATTTCTTTTCCAAATACATATCAACAGTCACTTGCCGCCTATCAACATTTTTTTGATACTTAATTAATAAGCGCAAAAAAAGAAGCTCACGCAGGGATGTACAGTGTGCTTCCTTTTTGGTATTATAGTAATAATAAGTGAATTCAAGAGATAGCATAGCACAAATGATTCTATCCGAACATCAACAAAAAACTGACACCCGTCAACAACTTTTTGGTCAGAATATTTGCTGTGCTTTCACATTTTATGGAGAAAATCATGACAATCAAAGATTTAGAGTATTTTCAAATTATTTGCCGTGAAAAAAGTATTACAAAAGCTGCACGCTTTTTATATATCACGCCTCAGGGATTGAGCCGTACTATTAAAAATCTGGAATATGAATTTGGCACACAATTTTTAAACCGTACCACTACAGGGATTACACTGACAGAGACAGGTCAATACCTATATGACCATCTTCCAGATGTCTTAGACTCGTATTACGATTTATATAAAAATATCCAGAAAATTCAGCAGCGCCAAAATCGAGTCATCGACCTAATCTCTGCTTATGGCATCCTTCGTCTGGTTACCCCTGAATGCATTGCTGATTTTCGAAAAAAATATCCGGAAATCACTTTGCAGTATCGTGAATATCCAGACAAACAGGTAGAACGGCTTTTCTCTTCCAAAGAGGGAAATGTGGCCTTTACAATCGGCCCTTCCAATTTTCAAGGTTTCTCTTCTACTTTACTGGAGTCCTTTGATATGAAACTTCTCGTAAATCGAAAGCATCCACTGAGTCAGAAAAGCTGTGTAACGATTGAAGATTTAAAAGACGAACCGCTTTATCTGGAAAGCAGTGAATTTTATCTTCATCATTTCATTTATCAAAAATGTCAGGCTGCGGGTTTTCTTCCCAATATTGCTTTTGAAACCAGTGGTTTCAGCCTGTGCCACAAAATGGTCAAACAAAATCTTGGCATTTCCGTAGTCGTCGATTTTGTTTTTGACGATATGGGCGATGACAGTATGGTTCTTTTGCCTTTTTGTGATGGAGATTACAAATGGTCAACTTATATGCTCACAAGATGTGACGATGAGATCAGTCCTGATATTCAATTATTTCAAAATCATATCCTTACATGGATGAACGGCATCAAAACAGGAAAAATTTTAAGATAATACAAGAAAGGAATCACTTTATGGAAACTTCTCAAGTTATCATTCGCCCCGCCAGACCAGAGGAAGGCGAAGCTCTGGCAGTCATCGAAGCAACCTGTTTTCCACCTGCGGAAGCAGCTTCCCGCGAGGCGGTTCTCGAACGCCTTGCCACTTTTCCAGAAAACTTTCTCGTTGCCGAGACAGACGGCAAAGCGATAGGTTTTATCAACGGCGCAAACACCGATACACCGTATCTTCCGGATGCCATGTATCACGACATCACGCTACACAAGCCAAACGGCGATTATCAGACCGTCTTTGGTCTGAACGTTCTGCCGGATTACCAAAGACACGGCATTGCCGCAAAGCTTGTACAGGGTTACATTGATCTCGCAAAAGCGCATCACCGCAAGGGAATCATCCTGACCTGCAAAGATCACATGATTCATTACTATGAACGTTTTGGTTTCGTCAATCATGGCATTGCCGATTCCACCCACGGCGGAAAAACATGGAATGATATGCGTTTGATTTTCTAAAGTACGCCATCCGTTACACCGGAGGCGATTTCTTCTACATAAGACAGCGGAAGCTGTGTCTTTACTGCTGTCTCCTCCGGTGTCATTCCTGCCTTCAGGAATCGTCTCGCCACATATTCCAGTGATTCTCCAATCTCAATGATATGATAATCAGGGTCATAGATGCGAATCACCCGCTGTCCCCAGTTATGTTCCTTATTTTCATTCACATACTCGATCTCAAACGAACTGTTGTTCAATTTTTCCAGAAAACCATCGATATCATTTTCCTCAAAATACAGCTCTGCATCGTTGCCGCCTTCCCGAATCTCCCGCTCAATAAACGTTTCCCAGAGCTTTTTCTCCTGCAGAACAAGTCCTTCCGTCAGCATCACATTTTCCCCAAAATCCCG
>JALFVM010000070.1 GCA_022787145.1 Lachnospiraceae bacterium
TCAATCGTATACATTGTCAACGGTCACGTTACAAACCGCAACATCGGCGACGGTCCTTCCGCAATTGTATTGAATACTTTACACAAAGATCCAGATTCTCTGGTTGACGAACCCGGCTACCTTCTGAAAACCTCAGACGGACGTATCTTAAAATCCTGCACTTCCTTTATCAGAGATGAGGACGGCTCCATCCACTACATATTTGGAATCAATTACGATATCACAAAACTCACGATCATTGAAAGTGCACTGCACGAACTGACCACTCCGGTTAACCATGAGAAAAAGCCGCAGAAAGTCAATCACAGTGTCAATGAACTTCTCGAACAGCTGATTGAACAATCCGTAGAACTGGTAGGAAAACCCGTCGCTCTTATGAACAAAGAAGATAAGGTAAAAGCGATTCAGTTTCTCAACGATCAGGGCGCATTCCTGATCACAAAATCTGGTGATAAAGTTTCCAATTATTTCGGAATTTCCAAATATACGCTCTACAGCTACATCGACGTAAACAAATAAGGAGACAGGCCTTTCGACAGGCTTGTCCCCTTTTTTCTTAACTTAACTTATGTACAAAAATACCACTGCGCAGTTTTGGCTCAAACCACGTGGATTTCGGCGGCATAATATGATTCGTATCCGCGATTTTCATCAGATCATCAAGGCCAGTCGGATACATGGAAAATGCGACTCCATGCTTTTCATCTGCCATATTCTGCAGTTCCTTCAATCCCCGGATTCCTCCAACAAAACTAATTCTGTCGCTTGTTCTGGGATCTTCAATGCCAAGAACCGGTGTCAGCACATTCTTTTGCAGAATGGAAACATCCAAAGACTCCACCGGATCGTTTTCCTCAAAGGTTCCATTCTTCGCCTTCAGAAGATACCACTGTCCCTCCAGATACATTCCCATCGTATGCTTCTTTTGAGGATGACACATTCCCTGATAGAATCTGGACACTTCAAACTTTTCAGATACTTTCTGCAAAAATTCTTCCGGCGTATTGCCGTTTAAGTCGTGCACGACGCGGTTATAATCCATGATTTGAAGCTGAGAGTCCGGAAAAAGAACCGCAAGAAAATAGTTAAATTCTTCTTTTCCCGTGTACTCCGGATGCTGCTTTCTTCTTCTCAGTCCGACACGCACTGCTGATGCTGCGCGGTGATGACCGTCTGCAATATAAAAATCAGGTATCTTACAAAACAGATCCTGAAGTTTTCCAATGACTTCATCGTCATCCAATATCCAAACGGTATGCGTCACACCATCCTCTTCCAAAAAATCATAGACTGGTTTGTGATCTTTCATCCAGCTTTCCATGATCTGTGTGACTTCTTCGTGAGAACGATAGGTAAGAAAAATCGGTCCCGTATTGGCGTCGCAGACATCTACATGGTGTATTCTGTCCGCCTCTTTGTCCGCACGCGTCAGCTCATGTTTTTTTACATGATTATTCAGGTAATCATCAATCGCCGCACAGCCTACAATTCCCGTCTGTGCACGTCCGTCCATAATCTGACGATAAATATAAAAGCAAGGCTTCTGATCTTGAATATATACACCAGTTTCCTGCATCTTTTTCAGATTTTCCGCCGCTTTTTCGTAAACCCGATCATCATAAATATCAATCGATGGCGACAGATCTACTTCTGCTTTATCTACATGGAGAAAGGAATAAGGATTTCCCTTCACCATCTCCCGTGCTTCCTGGCTGTTCATTACATCATATGGTAAGGCAGCAACCTTTGCAGCCAGCTTTGCTGCCGGCCGCACTGCCTTAAATGGTCGAAACACCGCCATTTTATACTTTACCTCCATTCAGTTGGTATGTGTGGTTCTTTGCGTCTTAAGAATTCTCTTCTTCAAATTTTTTCATAAATGCCACAAGAGCTTCCACGCCTTCGATTGGCATTGCATTGTAAATACTTGCACGCATACCGCCTACCGTTCTGTGGCCTTTCAGATTCTCCAGACCTGCTGCTTTGGACTCAGCGATAAATTTCTTCTCCAACTCATCATCACCGATGACAAATGGAACGTTCATCAGAGAACGATCTTTTTTCTCAACAGTTCCGCGGAACATTTTGCTGGAATCCAGATAATCATAAAGAATCTTTGCTTTCTTCTCATTGTGCTCTTTCATCGCCTGCAGGCCACCCATCTTCTTAATCCACTTGAAGACTTTGCCGCACATATAAATACAGTAGCAGTTCGGTGTGTTGTACAGAGAATCTGCATCTGCCTGTGTCTTGAATTTTAACATTGTCGGAGTTCCCGGCAATACGTCGTCCGTAATCAGATCCTCACGAATGATGGAAATTACCATGCCGGCAGGTCCAATATTTTTCTGAACACCGCCATAGACAATGCCATACTTTGTCACATCGATTGGCTCAGACAAAAAGCAGGAAGACACATCGGATACCAGGATTTTTCCCTTTGTATTCGGCAGTTCTTTATACTTTGTACCATAAATCGTATTGTTTTCGCAAATATATACATAATCTGCATCCTCGCTGATTGGAAGATCCGAACAGTCCGGAATATAAGAAAATGTCTTATCCTCGGAGCTTGCAATTTTGTTTGCCTTTCCGTACTTGCATGCCTCCTGGTATGCTTTCTTTGCCCACTGTCCTGTAATAATATAATCTGCCACACCATTTTTCATCAGGTTCATTGGAATCGCAGCAAACTGCTGGGAAGCGCCTCCCTGCAAAAACAGTACCTTGTAGTTATCCGGAATTCCCATCAGTTCACGAAGATCCTTCTCGGCTTCTTTTATAATATCATCAAACATTTTGGATCGGTGGCTCATCTCCATCACAGACATTCCACATCCTCTGTAGTTCATCATTTCATCAGCAGCTTCTCTCAAAACCTCTTCAGGCAATACGGCAGGACCTGCTGAGAAATTATAAATTCTTCCCTCAGACATTTCTTTTCCTCCTCATTTCTTGTATATGGTTCCTCTTACAGCCATACACTTGTTATATTTTTATCATTTCTTATTGTACCCCCTACCACCCTGTCTATCAAGTAAATTTTTGTATTTTTATCCAAAATATCAAAAAAGACAACTGCCTGACTCTACTTTTTGTCACACAGCCGCCTTTTTCACGTCTTTATTTTTTTATGCACACCGTTTTTACGGAACTATACGGTCCATAAATACGCTTTCCTGTGGAATCTGTGATAAATGCCCGTACTTTCACATAATATTTTTTACCTTTTTTGAGCCCTGTAATCGTTTTGGAAAGTCCCACTCTTCCAACCCATTTCTTTGTTGTGAATTTCGAGTTGGTATCGTATACAATCTGATAACCGCCCACTCCACTGAGTTTGCTGTAAGACACGGTCATCGCACGGCTGGAAGAATTTTTCACGCATACATTCTTCACCTGAGAGACACTGACTTTCTTCCAGCGGGCATACAGTGTGTAATTCTTCTTTGTTCCTTTTTTAATAGAAGTAATTTTTGTCTTATACTTGCTGTCCGTATACCAGCCAAGAAACAGATAACCTTTTCTCGTCGGATTTTTCAGGCTGACTGCCTGATTGTAATAAACACTCGGATTGGCAGATGCATTTTTGCCACTATTTAAATAATAAGTAATCGTATAGCAGGAAGTCACCTTGCAGGAAGCTTTTTTTCCACTTCCGTCTTGTGCAGCCACCGTAATCGTTGCCTCTCCATATCCCTTTAAGGAAATTTTTCCATTCTGATCCACAGACACAATGGATGGATTGCTGCTGCTCCATTTCAGATTCTGGTTGGAAGCATCTGCCGGAGCAATCGATGCAGTGAGCTGATACGTACTGCCTTTTTTCAATTTCAGGCTGGTCTTGTTCAGCTTGATTGATTCCACCTTTTCCTGTGTATCATCATCGACAGTAAAGCCTTTGATGCGGGAACAATAGCCTTCGTTGTAATTGTCTGTCCAGTCTGTCGTTCCGGCTGCTCTTGTAAAGCTCTG
>JALFVM010000215.1 GCA_022787145.1 Lachnospiraceae bacterium
TTCCGGCTGTTATCAAATATGCAACTTCTCTTGCTGCATCGATCACAGCAATCAAAGCGGCAGGCCTTGATGAAGTAGAAGTACAGATGGAACTTCTGAAAGAGACGAATGCACTCTTGAAAGAAACAAAAGATGCACTTGCTGCTCTGGAAAAAGTTGAGGCTGAGGCTGTTGGCATGGAAGAGGGCGAAGCTCAGGCAAGATTCTATCATTTCTCTGTAACACCGGCTATGGAGGCTCTGAGAGCTCCTGTTGATAAACTGGAAATGATCGTTGATAAAGAAGTGTGGCCAATGCCATCTTATGGAGATTTACTCTTCGAAGTATAATATTGAGATAGATGTGAGAACGAGGGCGTTCCGGGAGAATAAAATTCTGCGGGACTGCCCTCTTTTCTTACGGCATAGAAATTTCTTATGCTATAGAAATTTTTGAGGAGGAAAATGTTATGAAAAAATTGGAGATCGTGATTAAGCCGGAAAAACTGGAAGAATTAAAGCTGATTTTAGATAAAAGTCAGGCAAACGGTCTGATGATTACAAACATCATGGGTTATGGTAATCAGAAAGGTTTTCGCCATATGTACCGTGGAGCAGAGTATAAAGTAAATCTGCTTCCGAAAATTAAGGTAGAGACAGTTGTAGACGATGTGGCAGCCAATGAGATTATCGAAAATGTTGTGGAACAGATCAATACCGGTAACTACGGCGATGGAAAAATTTTCGTGTATGATGTAGAAGATGCAGTTCGAATCCGTACAGGTGAGCGTGGAATGGATGCCCTGTAGGATGATTGCTGAGGATGAAAAAATTAATTATGAAAAAATAATGTTATCAATGGGGATAACTTTCAGAGCGTGAGGAACTCTGGAGTTATTCCCATTTTTGCTGCCTGGCAGATAGAAAGCTGAAGCAGCAAATATGTGTAAATGAGGAGGGAAACAATATGTATTTATCAGATCTTTTAAGCAACGGCATGGAACTTGCCGACGCAACAGAGCTTCTTATGAATATTATGTGGACATTAATAGGAGCATTTCTTGTATATTTTATGCAGGCAGGATTCGCGATGGTAGAGACAGGTTTTACAAGAGCGAAAAACGCAGGTAATATCTGTATGAAAAACATGATGGACTTTGTACTCGGAAGTATTTTCTTCTTCCTGATTGGATTTGCTTTGATGTTTGGCGGAGACAGCCCGATCATTGGTACATCCGGATTTTTCAATCCGACATCTCTGGCAGACGCAGATGGAATGTTTAACGGACTTCCAATCGGTGTATTTATGATTTTCCACACAGTATTCTGTGCGACAGCAGCAACAATCGTATCTGGTGCTATGGCTGAGAGAACAAAATTCTCTGCTTACCTTGCATACAGTGCATGTATCAGTGTCTTTATTTACCCGGTCACCGGTCACTGGATTTGGGGCGGCGGCTGGCTGTCGAACCTTGGATTCCATGATTTCGCAGGATCTACAGCCGTACATATGGTAGGTGGTGTGCTTGCTTTCATCGGCGCAAAAATGTTAGGACCAAGAATTGGAAAATACAACAAAGACGGTTCTGTAAACGGTATTCCTGGACATAACCTTCCGCTTGGTGTATTAGGTGTCTTCATTCTGTGGTTCTGCTGGTTTGGATTTAACTGTGGTTCTACAACAGGTGCAGCTACAAACCTTGGTGACATTGCAATGACAACAAACCTGGCAGCTGCTGCAGCAACTTTGGTGGCTCTGGCAACCACATGGATTAAATACGGAAAACCTGATGTTTCCATGACATTCAACGGTTCTTTAGCAGGTCTGGTAGCAATCACAGCAGGATGTGATGTGGTTTCCAATTATGCTGCTCTGGCAATCGGTGCCATCGCAGGTGTTGTAGTTGTATTTATTATTGATTTTGTTGATAAAAACCTGAAAGTTGATGACCCGGTTGGTGCTGTTGGTGTTCACGGATGCTGCGGTGCGATGGGTACGATTTTAACTGGTGTATTTTCTTCAGAAGTCAGCTTCGTAACACAGGTCATCGGTGTTGTTTCTACAATTGCTTACGTTGTAGTATTAGGACTGATTGTATTTACAGTCATTAACAAAACAATTGGTCTTCGTGTCAGCGAACAGGAAGAGAAGGATGGTTTGGATCTGCATGAGCATGGTGCACCTGCATATGCAAACTTCCACCTTCATCAGGATAGATAATCTCTTATATTTTGAATAAATGAAACAGTTCGGTCAATCCCCCTGACCGGGCTGTTTTTGTATGCAAAAGATTACTGTGAGCGGAGTGAACAGTAACGTAAAAGTATGATAAAACGATACGAAAAAGGTGAGAAATTGACACCTGCAAAAACACTCAGTATAATAGAGGAACAGGATGAAAGTTTGAGAAAATTAAAGGAGAAACAATATGGATGAATTGCAATTTCTGAGGGAGCAGCAGGTGAATCCTCTTCTGATCGAAAAAGTAGAGGAATTTCGAAAAAACTATCCGGTAGAAGAAAAAGTAAAAAAAAGAGTGGTGAAGCCTGGGATTCCTTTTTATGGAAAAGAAATTCTTGAGATGGCGATTGCCGCACTTCTTGAGGGACAAAATCTTCTTCTGTCAGGTCCGAAGGCGACAGGAAAAAATATTCTGGCAGAAAACCTTGCCTATATTTTCAACCGTCCTTCTTACAATGTGTCTTTTCATGTCAACACCAACAGTGGAGATTTGATTGGAACGGACACGTTTGAGAATAATGAAGTCAAGCTTCGGAAAGGAAGCATTTACCGTTGTGCGCAGTATGGAGGATTTGGTATTCTGGATGAGATCAATATGGCGAAAAACGATGCAGTGTCTGTTCTCCATGCTACCTTGGATTATCGAAGAAGTATTGATGTGCCGGGATACGACAAGATTGATCTTCATCCGGCGGCGCGTTTTATCGGAACAATGAATTACGGCTATGCCGGAACGAAGGAGTTAAACGAGGCTCTTGTTTCCCGTTTCCTTGTCATTGATATGCCGGCGCAGACTGCACAGTCACTGGAATTTATTTTGAGAAAAAATTACGAAGATCTGAAGCCGGAAGCCTTGGAGCAGTTTATCGGGCTGTTTTTGGATTTGCAGCTGAAGGCAGACAATGGAGAGATTTCCACGAAGGCACTTGATCTTCGAGGCCTTTTGGCGGCGATTGGTGTCATTCGATGGGGACTGGCTCCGATTCAGGCTGTGCGTATGGGGGTGACAAATAAATCTTTTGATATGTTTGAGAAAGAGATTATTGATGATGTCGTCATGACACGTATTCCAAAAGAATGGAGCAGAGCGGACATTTTTCAAGCATAAATGGAGTGAGATATGAATCAGGAATTTATAGACGATTATCAGTTGGAACTGGAAAACAGAATCAAAAATCTGCTTTGGACGGTCAGTGGAGATTATACGTTAAATATGAAGCCTGATTTGCAGGCATTTCAGCGAAGCCGTGCCATTGCTCTGTATGATGGCATCAAACAGGGAGCTTTTGCGAAGTATTTTCAGAAGGACGAGATGGGCATGTACCTTGTGAAAAAGGTGTTTCTAAATGCCGATGAAGGTGCGCTGACTGCGATTGCGCAGCTTTGTATTGAGGAAGCGATTGGAGAACGCATCCGTCGGGAACGTCCGGGCGTGGAGAGTATGGGGCGGGAGGCGTTTGAGGAAATTCTGGATCGCGATTTTTCTCATCTTGCCCATAACAAGGTCGGGCAGCTGAAAATCCGTCTTTTGCAGGAATATCTCGATGGTCCGCGTCCAGTGGAGAAGAAAATGCAGGAATATCTGGATGAGATTCATGAATGCGGAAAGGCGAAAGACAGCATGGATATCATCCGCGTGGTGGATCGTGTCTATAATCAGATCATTGATCCGGATTTTGAGCAGAAGTATGGTTCGTTGGAGAAAGTTCTGGCAGTAACGCTGGAGGAGCTTGCCGAGTTTTCCTGGGAGGATTATCTGTCGGAGGAAATGTATGAGGATGCGCTGGAAAATTACCTCAAGCAGCTGACCGACCAGATGACCAGTATGGAGGATCTGGAAAATCAACAGGCAGATCGCAAAAAGCGTAAGAAGACAATTAAGGTAGTGACGGAAGAATCGCTCGAGAAGATGCATTCTTATGTGGAACTGAATTTTGGAAAATCGTATATGGGAGAGCTGGAGACGAAAAAACTGACTTACCAGATGTGCAGGGGAATTCATGCAGATTGCAGTCTGTATTTTACCGATGGGATTCTGAAAAATCCTGTTACGCGTAATTATCAGTATGAGTATGCGCGAAAGACGAAGGATAAAAACAGGTATCTGTATTATGACAAGCATCGGACGGTAAAGAGAAACATTGCACATCTGACGGAAATTTTGCAAAAATCACTGGTACTGCGAAGCGAGACGCAGGAAGTGCTGTCGCAGTGGGGAAAAATTGTTCCCTCTCTGATGTGGAAAGTCGGGCGGACAGACGATGATCGTCTTTTTAAGAGGGAACTGAAGGCCGACAGCGATGAGTTTGTGGTAGATGTGCTGATTGATGCCAGTGGTTCCCAGAGAAGCCGTCAGAGTGAAGTGGCTTTGCAGGCATATATCATAAGCGAGGCGTTGAGCAATGTCCAGATTCCGCACAGAGTTATGAGTTACTGCACATTTTGGGATTACACAATTTTGCAGAGATTTCGCGAGTACGATGATGACAGGAGTGCCAATGAGCGTATTTTTGAGTTTGTGACATCTTCCAACAATCGTGACGGGCTCGCAATCAAGGCAATCGGAAATACCTTGCTTCAGCGTGAGGAAGAGAAAAAAATATTGATTATTTTGAGCGATGGAAAGCCTTACGATGTAATCTTAAACCGCCCGAATGCGAAGAATCCGACTCCGTATGAGGGAAAATATGCCATCCGCGATACCGGATTTGAAGTGCGCCGTCTCAGAAGTGAGGGCGTGAGTGTGCTCGGCGTGTTTGTGGGCGAAGAGAAAGAACTGGATGCGGAGAAAAAAATATTCGGCAAAGATTTTGCCTACATCCGCAGCATTGAGAACTTTTCTAAGGTAGTAGGGCGCTACTTGACCAAGCAGCTGGAGGCAGACACATAAAATGGAGGCTGAAAGAAAGTTGTAAAATATGTATCCAAGTGAGCAAAAGAGGGGTGAAAAACTGATTTTTTATCAATAGTTTCAAAAGAATCTTGCTGATTTAGGTAAAAACTTACAAAAAATCGAAGATTTTTTTGACATTGCTCTTCCATTTTTGGTGAAAATGTATTAAAATAGTCCTAAGCGTGGGGGGATTTTTGTGATAATTCGAAAGCACGAAGTATTAATAGAGAAGGGATGAGTATTATGATATCGAATCAGGTTCTTCAGAACACAGTAGAAGGATTAAAAGAAATATCTAGGACAGAATTCAGCGTATTGGATACAGAAGGCAAGGTTTTGGCATCAACTTTTCCGGACAATGTAGTCAATCAGGCAGACGTTCAAGCATTTGTTCAGTCACCGGCGGAGAGCCAGCTTATCAAAGGAATTCAATATTTTAAAGTTAGCGATGACCACCAGTTAGAATATATTTTAATCGTCAGCGGAGATGATGACAATACTTATATGATCGGCAAGCTTGCCGTGTTCCAGATTCAGAATCTGATTGTGGCATATAAAGAACGTTTTGACAAAGACAGCTTTATCAAGAACCTGTTATTGGATAACCTGCTTCTGGTGGATATTTATAACAGAGCAAAAAAACTTCATATTGACAGCGATGTACGCCGCGTTGTTATGATTCTTGATACGCAGCAGGAGAAGGATCATAATTCTATGGAAGCAGTGAAAAATCTGATGGGAACTAAGAGCAAAGATTTTATTACTGCCGTGGATGAGAAGAGTATTATCATTGTAAAACAGCTGGAAGAAGACGAAGGCTACGATGAGATCGGTAAGACAGCTCAGACGATTTTTGATAACCTCGGGCTCGATAAGCAGGAAGATACCCATATTGCCTACGGTACGATTGTGAAAGAACTCAAGGAAGTATCACGCTCCTACAAAGAGGCCAGAATGGCACTTGATGTCGGTAAGATTTTCTTCAGTGAGCGTGATGTAATTGCATACAGCTCTCTGGGTATCGGACGTCTGATTTATCAGCTCCCGATTCCTCTTTGCAAAATGTTTATCAAGGAGATTTTTGAAAATAAATCACCGGATGACTTTGATGAAGAGACACTGACCACGATTGATAAATTCTTTGAGAACAGTCTGAATGTATCTGAGACATCGAGACAGCTGTATATCCACAGAAATACACTGGTATATCGTCTGGATAAGCTGCAAAAGAGTACAGGATTGGATCTTCGTGTATTTGAAGATGCCATTACCTTTAAGATTGCACTTATGGTTGTCCGTTATATGAAATATATGGAGACTTTGGAGTATTAGGATTCTAACAAGTTGGTATAGTTTAAAAATCAACGGATCAGAAAATTAAAAAAGAAAAAATGCGGAGGTATCCCGACAGGAGCCTCCGTTTTTTGATTACCGGTAAGGAGGTATTATTATAATAGGAAGAAAAGCATCTATGTGAGGACACCAAAATTTCACTTGCATTTTCTAAGATGTATGTTACAATACTGTTACATATTGTGTTATAAACTATTAACAATAGATGTGTGTCAGTACATGCTGGCAATACTAAAGGAGGATATTATGATAGATTTGGTAGACGTGAGTAAGTCGTATGCAAAAGGAATGCCGGCGGTCGATCATGTAAACCTGCACATCAATCAGGGTGAATTTGTTTTCATCGTGGGAAGCAGCGGTTCCGGTAAGTCTACGCTGATCAAATTGCTGCTCAAAGAGCTGGATGCGACATCCGGTGAGATTGAGGTGCTCGGCAATGATTTGAGCATGATGAGACAGCGACAGGTAGCGAAATACCGCCGTAAGCTTGGTGTGGTGTTTCAGGATTTCCGTCTTCTCCAGGATCGAAATGTGTATGAAAACGTTGCTTTTGCGCAGCGTGTCATTGGTCGTCCGACCCGCGTGATTCGCAAGAGAGTTCCGGAGGTTCTGACTCTGGTGGGACTTGCTGATAAGTATAAGTCACGTCCGAGGGAGCTGTCTGGCGGTGAGCAGCAGCGAGTTGCACTGGCAAGAGCACTTGTCAATCGACCGGACATTTTGCTGGCGGATGAGCCGACCGGTAATCTGGATCCGCAGAACGCTTCTGAGATTATGAAACTTCTGGAGGAAATCAACGACAGAGGCACTACCGTGATTGTAGTTACACACAATAAGGAGATTGTGAATGCGATGAGAAAACGAGTAGTGACTATGCGGAAAGGCGTCATTATCAGCGACGAAGAAGAAGGTGAATATCGCTATGAGGATTAGTACCATTATTTATGAATTTAAACAGGGATTTAAGAATATCGGAAGAAACTGGATGTTCTCTCTTGCCTCAATTATTACGATGGCAGCCTGCATTTTTCTGTTTGGTATCTTTTTCTCGATTGTGACAAATGTAAATCATATCGTGAAAAATGTAGAGGAAAATGTGGGAATCACCGTATTCTTTGAGGAAGGCACGAAAGAGAAAGTCATGAAACAGGTAGGCGAGGAGATTGCGGCTCGTCCGGAAGTGGCCGATATCAACTTTGTGTCTGCAGATGAAGCGTGGGAAGAATACAAGAAGCTTTATTTTGAAGATGCAGAGGATGCTGCAGAAGGTTTTAAGGATGATAATCCGCTTGCCAATGCCGCACATTATGAAGTGTATGTCAATAAGATTGAGGAACAGAATGAACTGGTCGACTATATTCTTGGGCTGGAAAAAGTTCGAAAAGTCAATCAATCAGAATCAGCAGTCAGGACGCTGACTGGATTCAATAAGCTGGTAGGATATGTATCCATTGCCATTATTGCAATCCTTCTGATCGTTGCGATATTTTTGATCAGCAATACTGTTTCCGTGGGTATTTCTATTCGAAAAGAAGAGATTGGTATTATGAAGCTGATTGGTGCAACCAACTTTTTTGTAAGAATGCCGTTTCTTCTGGAGGGAATCATTCTGGGACTGATTGGAGCGGCAATTCCTCTTGGAATTCTTTATTTGGGGTATGGCCAGGTGGTTATGTATATTCTGACAAGATTTAAAATACTGACAGATGTTATGCAGTTTATTCCGGTTGAAGAGGTATTTCGTGTGCTTCTTCCGGTCGGACTGGCACTGGGAATGGGAATCGGTTTTCTGGGAAGTCTTTTTACAACCAAAAAACACCTGAAAGTATAAAAATACATAAATGGAAATACACAGAAGCTTCAAAAGGGGAATCTTCCTTTTGAAGCTTTTATAAATTTTATAAAAATATGAGGTGAAAGATATGGGAGAAAAAAAGAAGTTCCTGGTCGGATTTTTGACAGGAATTGTGTTGATGGCGGTCGTTTGTATGGTCGGCTATGTGGGCGTGACAGAATTGGGCTGGGGACAGGAAGGCAAAGAAGGAACACTGCTTAGCAGCGAGCATCTGGAAAAACTGGAATATATAGAAAACCTTGTGGATAAGTATTATCTTAATGAGGCTGACACAGAAAAAATGGCAGAAGGCATGTATGCGGGCGTGCTGGAAGGCTTGGACGATCCTTACTCCCGTTATTATACAAAGGAAGAATATGAATCTGTTTCGGAAGAGACGGAAGGCCATTATAAGGGAATTGGCGTAGTGATGCAGCAGGATGAAAAGGGACTGGTGCATTTTGTGAGAATTTACGAGGGAGCACCCGGAGATCAGGCCGGTCTGAAGACAGGCGACGTTCTATATAAGGTAGACGGAGAAATGATTGTGGAGGATGAACTGGCTGAAGTAGCAAAGAAAATCCGAAATCCAGAGACGGAGACTGTCAAACTTACGATTTTGCGGGAAGGCGAATCGGATTACCTGGAATTTAAAATCAAAAAAGAAGATGTACAGATTCCTGTTGTCAGTCATGAAATGCTGGAAAATCATGTGGGATACCTGGCGATTTATGAGTTTACGAGTGTGACATTTGAGCAGTATCAAAAGGCGTTTGAGGATTTGAAGTCACAGGGAATGGAAAGTCTCGTTGTAGATTTGCGTGACAATCCGGGAGGTCTTCTGGATTCCGTATGCAGCATTCTTGAGACGATACTGCCTGAGGGCACCATCGTGTACACGGAAGATAAATACGGCAACCGTCAGGAGAGAACCTGTAAAGGCGAGTCGCCGCTTGAGATTCCGCTGGCTGTGCTGGTCAATGGCAACAGTGCGAGTGCTTCCGAGATCTTTTCCGGTGCAGTGCAGGATTATGGAATTGGAACAATCGTGGGAACAACTACATATGGAAAGGGAGTCGTACAGACTGTACGAAAATTGAGTGATGGAAGCGCAGTGAAGCTGACAATCTCCAATTATTACACTCCTTCCGGCAACAACATCAATGGAAAAGGAATTACGCCGGACGTGGAAGTAGAGCTGGATGAAAGCCTCAAACAACAAAATTCAATCACCAAAGAAGAAGACAATCAGCTTCAGAAGGCACTTGAGGTTTTGCGTGGAGAAGAATAAGTAAAAATTCGTTTTGTTGTAATTATTCGGTAAAAATGCTATACTGAATACGATTTTAGTCAGACAGGAGGATTGATCCATGGGCGATTATGTAATTACAACGGATAACAATGCTGATTTGCCAGAGCAATATTATCGTGAACATGAGGTTGACTGCACATATTTGAGTTATCAAATGGATGGGCAAATGTATACGAATGGGAATTTTTTGCCGGTGGAGGAATTTTACCAGAAAATGAGAGATGGCTCGATGCCGACAACGGCGCAGGTAAATCCGGAGCAGGCCAGAGAATTATTCGAACCTATTTTAAAACAGGGCAAAGATATTTTGCACATTGCTTTTTCTTCGGGACTGAGCGGAACTTACAACAGCGTCAAGCTTGCGGCAGAGGAACTTTTGGAGGAATATCCAGATAGAACGATTTGCGTGATTGATTCTCTGTGTGCCTCTTTGGGGCAGGGGCTGCTTGTCCATGAAGCGGTGCTTCGAAAAGAACAGGGGATTTCGCTGGAGGAAAATGCACAGTGGGTAGAAAATCATAAGAAAAATATTATTCATATGTTTACGGTAGATGATCTGTTTCATCTTCACCGCGGAGGCCGTGTATCAAAAGCAACGGCAGTGGTAGGAAGTATGCTGAATCTCAAACCGGTACTGCATGTGGACGACGAGGGAAAACTGGTTGCCATCAGTAAGGCAAGAGGCAGAAAAAAGTCGCTGCTTGCCCTGGTAGATGGGATGAAAGAAAAAATCGGAAGTTATGCGGGCAGTTGTCATACGATTTTTATCAGTCACGGTGACTGCGAAGAGGAAGCGCGATTTGTAGAGCAGAAAGTAAAAGAACTTTATAACATCGATACGGTGATTATTAATTATGTAGGCCCTGTGATTGGTGCACATTCCGGTCCTGGAACAATGGCGTTGTTCTTTTTGGGAGATCGAAGATAAAAAAGAGCTCAGACTTTTGAAAAGTCTGAGCTCTTTTTCGTAATCTTATGATCTTTTCTTGAACCAGGAAATGATGAGCCCAACTAGAACCAGAACAGCAGCGGCTGGAATGAGCACGCTAAGAACAGTGAAAAGAAGAAAGATAATGGCGGCCGCAGCCAAAATAACGATGGCTTTTCCATACCAGGTCGTCAGATCAAGCTTATGTTTCTTCTTCACCGGTGGATCTGCAAACGGATCTTCCTGTGTATAATTGGTCTGTGTGTAGTCTGTTTTCGTGTAGTTTGTCTGTGTATCATCTTCCTGCGTGTAATTGGTTTGTGCATCTTCTGTACTTGTATAACTTTGCTGTTCAGAAATATCTTCACGATAAGGGACATCCTGATAAGTGTTGTTATACATAGGACCTTCATCAGCGTCAATCAGTGTTTTGGCAATCAATCTCGGGTCGCCGAGCCCATTCATTACTTCTTCTTCTGTCCTGCCGGATAACAATTCTTTATCAATATATTGGTCGTAATAATGGATATTACTGTAAATTTCGCCAGAAGGCATTTCTCCGTCAAGCTGCTGGCGGAGTATCTCGAGAAATTCGGATTTTGTCATAGTTATAATCCTTTCTTTGGTTACTGCTTATCTATTCAGCATATGAAAAAATATGACTTGCTGAATTGCTATGAACTATCATCTAATGATTTAGGTGTCAAAACCTTGATTACGGATTGTTTCGTGCTACGCACTTCCACAATCCTGCCCCCGCATTCGCAATCTATGGGGCCCCCGCCCCACTTCTTGCTCATGTGGGGGCGTGTCAATAAGGTATATCTCCACT
>JALFVM010000015.1 GCA_022787145.1 Lachnospiraceae bacterium
CCACGTCATGCTTGCATGTAAGTGGAGGTATACCTTATTGACACGCCCCACATGAGCAAGAAGTGGGGCGGGGGCCCCATGGATTGCGAATGCGGGGCAGGATTGTGGAAGTGCGTAGCACGAAACAATCCGTAATCAAGGTTTTGACACCTAAATCATAACATTCTGCAGTTTTTCCTGAACTGCTATTATTTTTTACTTTTCTGTGACCTGCTTTTGCACCTTCTGATAATTGCTCTGATCTGCAGTTTTTGTTTTTGCAAACACAGCAGGAATCTCTGCTGTTCCATTATTTACTGTATCGGAATTTTTGATCTCTTCGCCCTGGATAGACTGATCAACCAAATCCACGCACAACTGCGGCAAATCCGCTCTCAGCTGATAGACAGACAACGCCTGTGTTTTTTCTTTCAGTCTCTCAAACGCTGCCTGATTGTTTCCAGATGAGACAATCACCGGCCAACTCTTCTCAAAACCACTCTGCCATTTCAAAGCAGACACAATATTCTCTGTCATATCATCATTTCCCACACAGATCAAATCCACAGGAGAATCCATATAATTGGCCTTCATAATATTTTCACAGGTCTTTTCTGCAATCTCCTTGGAGGCTTTGGCAATGCTGACGTCCTCATAGATCGTGCGCAGAGATTTGCACTGCAATACTCCCTGATCAAAATACGGATCCAGCACATCCATCATGGCATCCATCTGGATTCTTCCATTCATATCATCCAGCGCTCCCATAAAAAACTCAATCGTATAGGATTTCTTTTCTTTTTTGGCACTATCCAGCTTCTTCTCTTTTACAAAACACTCTGCCATTTTTTTTCCGATATCGTTATAATCAAACCCGACATAAGAAGAAAGGTTTTCTGTATTGCCAATCAGCCGGTCATAAGAAATGACCGTAATCCCCTGTTTTTTTGCCTTCTTAAGAGCATCTTTCAAATCTCCTGAATTTACCGGACAGATGATAAGACCGCTGACTTTCTCTTTCACCATCTGACTGATCTGCTGCGCCTGCTTCTCTTTATCATTTCCCGCATAGGCCAGTTCCACCGGATACCCTTTTGCCTCCAAGCCTTTTTTTATTGTTTCAGCTTCCGCAGACAATGTCTTGTCGTCCTTATCGGGAAACAGAATTCCTACTGTTTCTCCTAAATTCTCCTGTGTTTCTTCTGTCCCCTCCGATTCAATATCCTGTGTTTCTTCTTTTTCCTCTATTTGAATCTCTGTTGTATCTGCCTTCTCTTCCTTCTGTGCACCACATCCGCACAGCAGCACACTGGCCATCAAGATTGCAAACACCTGGTGCCATCGTTTTTTCATTCAATCCCTCCTGTTCTTCCACATCTTATTAGTATAAAAAAAGGCATTGCAGAATGCAACACCTTTTCTGTGAAGATTTTATGTTATTTAAAATGAGAACTACTTTCTGGGAAGAACTGAATCACGCACTTCTATATCAGGCGTAAATTCATAGGTAGCATCAAATCTCGAATTTTTTGCCAGTTCCAGCATATTCAAAGCTGCCTTCTGTCCCAGTACCTCCATGGGATGTACCACCGATGTCAGTAATATGCTTCCCATTCGCGCAAGGTCAGAATTGTCAATACTTACTAAGGATAAATCCTCCGGCACTTGAATACCTTCCTCGCTGCACAATTCGATCAGACGATTTGCCACTTCATCGTTATAGCAGACACACCCCGTACAACCTTTGAGCCTTCGAAAAATCCTTTCTTTGCTGGTTGCCATATCCTGTTCTTCTTCCGTATCCAGCCAGATAACCTGATGGTTACGGATTTTCACACCATAATCTGAAAGTGCCTGTATATATCCGCTGAAACGTCTCGGTCCCTGACCATCATCAAGCTTAAAAATTCCCGCAATTTTTCTGTGTCCCTGCTCAATCAGATGTTCCGCTGCCAAATATCCGGCTCTTTTGTCATCTATAGATACATGTGGAATATCCATTTCCCTGAAATAGCTGTGGAAAAATACAATGGGAATTCCTCTTTCCTGCAATCTCCGGTAATACTCCAGATTCGGACTCGGAAGACCGGTGCGGGTAGGCTCAATAATCAGCCCATCCACATCCTCGTCTTCAATTAACTGCGTTAACACTTTCCGTTCTGTTTCAAACCGGTTATGCGTGAACGTAATTCTAATTTTCCAGTTTTCTTTCTCCAGGATTTTCTCCATTCCCTGGATGATTTTGGGAAATATGTATCCATTGACATAGGTACTAACGACAACAGCAGTCTTTGCACTTACATTTTTTCTCGATGATGATTCAGCTCCTTCTGTCACTGGCAAAATGTAATTGCCGCTTCCCTGTCTGCTCTCAATCATCCCATCCCTTTCCAGGATACTGAGCGCATGGCGCACAGTCTGACGGCTGATTCCAAAACGAAGACCAATCTCATTTTCTGATTCCAGCTTGTCACCTGCCTGCAGTTTGCCAGTGTCAAGACACTGTCGTATCCAATCGATCACCTGCTGATACTTTGCTACGTTTCTGGCCATAATTTTCCCCTTTTCCTGTTCTACTCAGGCAAAATAATTAGCCTTTTTTCTTCTTTGTCACAATATCAAGTGTAACCGCACCAAGAAGTACCAGACCTTTTACTACTTTCTGGATATCAGTAGACCATCCGATCAGGGACATACCATTGTTCAGAACACCCATTACAAGAGCTCCAACTACGGCGCCAATGATGGTACCAACACCACCGGCTGCTGCTGCACCACCGATGTAACAGGAACCGATTGCATCCAACTCGAAACCGTCACCGGCTTTTGGTGTAGCGGAAGCATTACGTGCTGTCAGAACGATACCAGCAACACCTGCCAGAAGACCCATGTTTGCATATACCCAGAAAAATACTTTCTTTGTATTGATACCTGACAGACGAGCAGCTTTTGCGTTACCACCAAGAGCGTATACCTGACGTCCGGCTACTGTTTTACTTGCAATAAAGTGATAGATTCCTACTAAAGCTGCCATGATTACCAGCTGAATCGGGATACCATTGTATCTTCCAAGGCTCATGAAGAAGAACCATGCGATTGCCAGGATGATTACGTTTTTCACGATGAGCTGCCATGTAACTACGTTTGCAAATCCATACTTATTATTTGTTTTGATTGTATTTAACTCAGATAAAATGATCAGTACGGAAGCAATAACTGCAATAACTACACATACAAGATCAAGAGTTCCATCACCAAATGGAATTTTTACAGTTGGAAGGAAACCTGCACCAAGTTTGCTGTATCCTTCCGGAAGAGGTCCGATTGTACGAGCCTGAGCGATTGTATATGTAAGGCCACGACCCATCAGCATAGTTGCCAGTGTTACTACGAAAGGAGGGATATCCAGCATGGAAATAAAGAATCCTGCGAATACACCAACCAGTAAACCAACAACGAGTGCAGCAATAATACCAACGATGATCGGCATACCTTTGTCTACAACTAAAAGAGCAGATACTGCACCGGAAAGAGCAACAACAGAACCAACACCAAGGTCAACGTTACCAGTTAATACACAGAATAACATACCGGTTGCCAGAATTACAACGTAACCATTCTGCATTACCAGGTTGTTAATGTTTGTAGGAGTTGCATTTGCGCCGTGTGATAAAAAGTAAAACAGGAAGAAAATGATAATCAGGGCGCCTACCATACCATATTGTTTTAAATCAAGATTTACAGTTTTTTTCTTTTCCATTTCTATTATTCTCCTTTCCCATTATGCTGCATAATGCACTTCATAATTCTCTCCTGAGACAGTTCCTCTTTGTTCAACTCGCCGGCGATCTCGCCTTCGTTCAATACATAAACTCTGTCACAGGTACCGATCACTTCCGGCATTTCAGAAGAAATTACAATGACTGCCTTACCAGCTTTTGCAAGTTCATTAATTACGCAATAAATTTCATATTTTGCACCTACGTCAATACCACGGGTAGGCTCATCCAGGATTAACACATCCGGCTGTGTCAGCATCCATTTTGCCAGTACAACCTTCTGCTGATTACCACCGGAGAGAGAACCGACAGCCTGGTTAATAGAATTGGATTTTACATTGATACGTTTTTTGTATTCCTCTGCCGCAAGAATTTCCTCATTGGCATTTACAATACCATTCTTGGAGAAATAATCTCTCATGGCAGCCATAGTCATATTGTGTTTGATGTCGTCAATCAACACAAGACCATACGTCTTACGATCTTCAGAAGTATAGGCAATCTTGTTGTCGATCGCTTCTCTTACCGTCTTCGTACTTACTTTCTTGCCGTGCATATAGACTTCACCGGAAATTTTGCTTCCATATGAATGTCCAAACACACTCATGGCAAACTCAGTACGTCCGGCACCCATCAGACCTGCAAGACCAACTACTTCTCCCGCTCTTACCTTGACATTAATGTCTTTGAGCATCTGTCTGCTGGAATCTTCCGGATTATATACATTCCAGTTCTTTACTTCAAAAATAACATCTCCGATCGGACAGTCTTTTCTCTCCGGATAACGGTTTGTCAGCTCACGACCTACCATTCCTTTGATGATTCTGTCCTCACTGAAGTCATCCACACCTTTGGTGAGAGTCTCAATCGTATGTCCGTCACGGATAACCGTAATCGCATCTGCAACGTAACTAATCTCATTTAATTTGTGAGAGATAATGATAGAAGTAACTCCATGCTTTTTCAGATCAAGCATAATCTCAAGAAGCTGTGCACTCTCTTCGTCATTCAGCGCAGCTGTCGGCTCATCCAGAATCAAAAGTTCTACATCTTTTGCCATCGCTTTCGCAATCTCAATCAGCTGCTGCTTTCCAACACCAAGACTGTTAATCGGTGCATTGATATCTTCATTCTGCAGACCAACCTTTGCAAGCACTTCTTTTGCCTTACTTCTTGTCTCTGTCCAGTTGATCACACCTTTTCCGGAAGTTCTCTCATTGCCCATAAATACGTTCTCAGCAATGGAAAGATATGGACTAAGCGCCAGCTCCTGATGAATGATTACAATGCCTTTTGACTCACTGTCTTTGATCTTATGGAACTGGCAGGTCTCGCCCTTGTATACGATATCGCCCTCATACGTTCCATAAGGGTACACACCAGACAAAACATTCATCAATGTTGATTTTCCGGCACCGTTCTCACCGCAGAGAGCGTGAATCTCGCCTTTGCGCACTTTCAGATTTACATCGTCCAGAGCTTTGACACTTGAGAATGCTTTCGTGATGTGATTCATCTCCAATATAATTTCAGACATCCTTCTCCTCACTCCTTTTATTTTTTTCTTTTCATAAAAGAGGAGCGACAGCCTTTTGCCGCCGCCCGTCTTATGAGTTCTTCATTATTTCAGCTGATCCTCTGTATAGTATCCGCTATCAACCAACAGTTCCTGATAGTTGTCTTTATCTACAGCCTGTGGCTCACACAGATAAGAAGGAACTACGAGTTTGCCGTTGTCATACTGCTCTGTATCGTTGATTTCCGGCTCTGTACCTTTCAGACAAGCATCAACCATGGATACACATTTCTCAGCAAGGAGGCGAGTGTCTTTGTAAATAGACATTGTCTGATATCCTGCAATGATATTCTTTGTAGCCATCAGCTCAGCATCCTGACCTGTGATCATAGGCCATACTTTGCTGTCTGTATTCTTGATGCTGTATCCGGCACCTTCCAGAGCGGAACGAACACCGTAAGAGAATCCGTCAAATGCCGTACAAGCAATATCCAAATCTTCGTTTGCATAGTTTGCTGTCAGAATATCCTCACAGTTTTTCTGAGCGGTCTCCTGAGACCATCTTAAGATACAGGTATCATCGAAAGAGGTTCTTCCGGATTTGCATACCAGTGTGCCGTCATCCAGATATGGCTGCAGAACTTCCATAATACCATTGTATAAGAAGAGTGCATTGTTATCATCCGGAGATCCCATGAAGAATTCGATGGTATAAGACTCACCAGCTTCTTTTGCTTTGTCCAGTTCTTTCTTCTCTTTGATGTACTCACCGATCTTTGTTCCTACACCTTTGTTATCGAATGTTGCATAGTAGGAAACAGCATCTGTATCCATCAGCAGACGGTCATAAGCGATAACCGGGATTTCTTTTTCTTTTGCCTGTGCCAGAGCGTTTACAAGAGCAGAAGAGTCAACTGCTGCAACTACCAGACAGTCCACATCTTTTGCGATCAAGTTTTCAATCTGAGATACCTGCTGCTGTACATCATCCTCTGCAAACTGAACTTCTACCTTGTATCCTTTTGCTTCCAGCTGTTTCTGCATGTTGTCTGCATCGTTGATCCAACGCTCAGAAGACTGTGTCGGCATTGCAAGACCGATTGTTCCACCTTCTCCACTGGATTCTGCTCCTGCGCTGTCCTCTGTTGCTGCGCTGTCTGTTGCTGCTGCGTCCCCACTTCCGCCGCATCCAACAAGCATGCTGGATACCATTGCTGTACCAAGTAACAGGCTTAATACTCTTCTCTTCATTTTGTTTCCTCCCATTATAAATTTTACTTGTACTTACAAATTATGTGTTCATAATTTGTTCATTTTTACGGTATGACGATCGTCAATAACTTTTTGTGCATTTTTTAAATTATTTTTGTAATCTCATCCGCTTTTATGAGCAAATTATACATCCATATAGGGGTTCTGTCAATAACTTGTACAGCATTTTTCTCAAAAAGTTGTATGGTTTTTTCGTTTTTTGCATTCAACTTGTACGCACTTGTTCGTACAACCCCCATTTTATGTATATTTTTTGAACATTCTTGTACCATTGTTCATAATTTAACAAAAAGCGGAAAAACCGTACTTTTTTTGTATATAAGTAACAAAAAGCTCTGCAATCTGACTTTCCGCCAGACACAAAGCTTTTTTTACTTTCTATAACAATATGTACAAGTACGCACGTGCATACTTCTTTCATGGTATCTGCCTTATTTTACACGGCACAATACATCGGTATACGATAAAATCCGCAGAGATATTATTCCAAAACTTCATCCAGAAACGTTCCGATTGCATCCGCATATCCATCTGGATCTGCCAGACAGGCTTCTCCATGTCCTGCCCCTTTGACAGAAGCAAGTGAGGACTTCGAAGCACAATACAAATTCAGCGTTCTTCCCATCTCATAAGGAACAAACGTATCATCCACACCGTGAATAAACAGCATCGGCACGGTGGCATGTTTTACCTGTTCGATCGGCGAATTGTGCTTCAGGGAAATCCCGTATTTCTTCTGACTGACAAAATCAAGCAATGGTAAAATCACAAAAGCAGGAACAAACGGCAATGATTTTTTCAGATGGAAGCGAATAATCTCTTCTATAGAAGAAAACGCGCAGTCTGAGACAATTCCCCTTACCTCTTTGGGAAGATTTGAATTGCCGCTTGCAGCCGTCACCGCAGCGCCTCCCATGGAAACCCCATCCAGAATGATCTGCTTCTGTTTTTCTTTTCGCGCCAGATAATTCGCCCAGCACACAACATCTTCACTGTCTTTGTAGCCCATCGTCCGGTACTTTCCACCGCTCTCTCCGTGACCGCGGCAGATGACCGTCAGAATATTAAAACCCCTGTCATAATATAACTGTGCATTTGCCAGACGCTCCAGATAGCTCGATCCAAAGCCATGAACAAAAACCACGGTTTTGTCTTTCCCCTGGCTGTAATAATACCCCACCAGTTTTACTTTGCCATGAGAAATGACAACCCGTCTTCCCTCTTCTTTGTGCTCTGCCGCCCAGACTTTTCCCTGCCGGTACAGTTGTACAAAAGGATTCGGCTCTCCGGATTTTGAAATCGCCGGCGGTTTCTGTCCCCGGCCAAACAATTGTTTTAACATATGCTCACCCCTGTCTTGTTTGATATCTTTATTTCAGAAAACGATTTCGAATGTATGCGTTGGCCTCCAGTTCCCAGCTGTCATCCAGCGGTGCCAGCGGTTCGACCTCTCCATATTTGCGTTCCAGTGCTCTTTGAATCAGCCAGTCACACACCTGCGGATTTTTTGGAAGCAAAGGTCCATGCAGATACGTTCCGATCACGTTTTTATAAACTACACCTTCATAACCGGATTCTCCGGTATTTCCGGAACCATACAGTACCTTTCCAAACGGCTGATTGTCGTTGATGTAAGTGCGTCCTCCGTGATTTTCAAACCCAACAACAGGAAGGTCAAACAGGTCACTTTGAATCACAATGTTGTCAATCAGACGCCCTTCTCCCTGTTCTGTATACAAATCTACCAAATGAAGGCCCTCAATCGTGCCTTCTTCCGTTTTATAATAATTTCCAAGAAGCTGATATCCACCGCAGACAGCAATCACAACACCGTTGTCCTCCACATACGCCTTAAAATCCTTCTGGATTGCTTTCAGTTTCTCACAAACCAGCATCTGCTCTCTGTCTGATCCTCCCCCGAGAAGTACAATATCCAGTCTGGAAAAGTCAATCGCATCGTCGCTCTCAAACTCAATCGTCTCCGCCTCAATGCCTCTCCACTGGCATCGTTTCATCAAACAGGCAATATTTCCTCTGTCGCCGTAAAGATTCAGCAAATCGGGGTATAAATGTCCAATCATCAGTTTCATGCTTTCTCCCCCTCTATCTTCTTTAATACATTTCTCGTACTAAACAGTGCCGTATAATTCACCAGCACATACAGGTTTCCACAGCCATCCTCCACACGTTTTCGGATTGCAGTCTCTACATCCGCCTCCAGCATCGACGGAATGTCCACATATTTCAAGCGCAGCCGCATATCCTGGCATCGAATACCGCTGACTGTAATGGAATTGACATTGGCATCACGGAAACGGTCAAAATCGACATCCCAAAGCCAGGAGATATCCGTTCCATCCTGTGCATTGTCATTAATCACAATAATTAAGTCTTTTTTTGTATCATCCTGCATTACTGCGGAAATGTTCTGGTTGAAGCCGGCCGGATTCTTGGCCAAATTCAGCACGATTCCACAGCCTTTGATCCGAAACTGCTCCATGCGGCCGTTCTCCGGATTAAACGCTTTGAGCATATCATTGAAATGCTCCATCGAAAGACCTGCTGTGCGGCCAGCCGCATAGGCAGCCAGAATATTATAAACATTATAAAAGCCTTTATAGTTGGCAGCAATCGGATGGTCCTCTACGCGAAAAGCAAGCTGGTCTGACACCCGCACGTCTGTGGCATCAAAATCAATCGCCGGTCTTTTGAAATCGCAGCCCGTACATGCATAATCACCAAGCTGGCTGTAGTGGTAAAACCTGTATTCCAGTCTCGCTCCGCACTTTTTGCAGAAACGCCCCTCACGAATCTCATGGGGATCCTTATCATCCATAACCTGCTCACTGATTCCGTATGTCACATATGGATTGCCGCTGTCCATGGCAAGAAACGCAGACAACGCATCATCTCCGTTTACAATCACCTTCATATCAGGAGCTGACTGCATCACTTCCTCCAAAATGTTCATCGTGATATCAATCTCTCCATAACGGTCCAGCTGATCGCGAAACAGGTTCGTAAGCACCATATAATCCGGCTTAAAATGCGGGAAAATTCTTCTTGTGGAAGCCTCATCCACTTCGATGCAGGCGTAATCTGCATCCAGAGTTCCGCCAAGTCCTGCCGCCAGAGCAAACGCCGCAGCCACTCCGTTTAACATGTTGGATCCGGTATGGTTACATACCACCTTATAGCCTTCTTTTTCCAGTGCCGCACAGAGCATATTGTTGGTTGTCGTCTTCCCATTGGTTCCGCAGGTCACAAAAATTCCTTTTCGCACCTGTCCCGCCAGTGTTTTTAATATATTGGGATCTAGCTTCAGGGCAATCTTTCCTGCCCAGGTCACACCTTGCCGCCCCATTTTTTTACAGGCAAATCCCGCAAAACGGGCCGCCCAAATTGCAAGCATTCTACGCAGTCTCATGTTTTTTCCTCTCTTTTATTTTTCTTTCAAGATAAAAAATAACCCTTATCTTCAGAATTATAGCATGAAGATAAGGGCTTGTCTATTCTTGTTGCAACATCATCTGTTTACAGCTGGTCTACATATCTTTGAATATTTGATGTATTTACATATTTCTGCATATGTTCTCCATCTGTGATGACGAGTGTCGGTGCCTGCATGATTCCGTATTTACGTGCCATATCTGGGTGTGCTTCCGCATCAATCACCTGAATCTCCTGTCCCTGAAGCATTGCCTTTGCAACTTTACAGTTCGGGCATGTGCTTGTCGTAAACAGAAATTTCTCGGTCTCCACCGGCTCTATGTTTACGTCATCCTGTGTGATTGTGACTTTGCTGACATGATGTTCGTTTTTCAGTGTTGAATTGGAAACGTCATATAGCGTACGGTTCTTGTATTCCTGAGTCTTTCCGTCATTCCAGTTTTGTACCGGACGGTAGTAACCGGTGATACGACTGTACACCTCTGCCGGTTTGCCGCAGACAGGGCAGTTAAAATGCTCGCCTGCAATGTAGCCGTGTTCTGCACAGACAGAATACGTCGGAGAAATCGTATAATAAGGGAGCTTATAGTTCTCTGCAATTTTTCTTACTAAAGCAGCGGCCGCCTTCCAGTCCGGAAGCTTCTCACCGATAAATGCATGGAATACAGTTCCTGATGTATAAAGTGTCTGCAATTCATCCTGAATATCCAGCGCATCAAAAATATCACTCGTATATTCCACAGGCAGGTGAGAACTGTTCGTATAATACGGTGTATCTCCCTTGCTGCCTGCTGTGCGGATATCCGGCCAGCGTTCTCTGTCATGTTTTGCCAGACGATACGTCGTAGACTCTGCCGGTGTCGCCTCCAGATTGTAGAGATCACCATACTCTACCTGATAGTCAGAAAGTTTTTCTCTCATATGGTTCAGCACATCTTTTGTAAACGCCTGTGTGCGCCCATCCGTCAGATCACAGCCGAGCCAACATGCATTTAATCCCACCTCATTCATACCGATCAGGCCGATGGTAGAAAAATGATTGTCAAAGCTTCCAAGATAACGTTTTGTATATGGATACAATCCCTCCTCAAGCAGCTTTGTGATGACCTGACGTTTGATATGCAGAGAACGTGCAGCAACATCCATCAGATGATCCAGTCTGCGGTAAAACTCTTCCGGTGTTTTCGACAGATATGCAATTCTCGGCATATTGATCGTCACAACGCCGACAGAACCGGTACTCTCACCGGAGCCAAAGAATCCGCCGGTCTTCTTGCGAAGCTCACGCAGATCGAGACGCAGACGGCAGCACATGCTTCGCACATCACTCGGCTCCATATCGCTGTTGATGTAGTTGGAAAAATACGGTGTTCCGTACTTCGCTGTCATCTCAAACAACAGACGATTGTTCTCCGTATCGGACCAGTCAAAATCAGAAGTAATGGAGTACGTCGGAATCGGATACTGGAATCCTCTTCCATTGGCATCGCCTTCCAGCATAACTTCAATGAAAGCCTTATTAACCATATCCATCTCTTTTTTACAGTCTTTATATTTGAAATCCATCTCTGTTCCGCCTACAATGGCCGGAAGTTCTGCCAGATCATCCGGCACAGTCCAATCCAGTGTTATATTGGAAAATGGCGCCTGAGTTCCCCAACGGCTTGGTGTATTTACCCCATAAATAAAAGATTCAATACACTTTTTCACTTCCGGATAAGTCAGGTGATCCGCTTTAACAAACGGAGCCAGATATGTATCAAATGAGGAAAATGCCTGCGCTCCTGCCCATTCATTCTGCATGATTCCCAGGAAATTGACCATTTGATTACACAATACACTTAAATGTTTTGCGGGAGCCGATGTAATCTTCCCTTCTATACCGCCTAATCCTTCTTT
>JALFVM010000018.1 GCA_022787145.1 Lachnospiraceae bacterium
TTGATGAAACATTGCAATCTGCTGCTCAAAATCTTTACCTTCATTAAACTGATAGCAAAAATACCACTTATCTAATATTCGTCCATCAAATTCGCATTTTAAAAAATTGGATGTAATACATTTATCTGCATTATCCATCGATACCGGTGCTGCTTTTGATTTAATGAGATTAATGATACATTCTGATCTTTCATCATGCTCATTTATGCAATATAAATCACTTTCAAAATTTTCAGGCGAATATAAACTTAATTCTTGCGCTTTAATTCTTGTCGGATTTTTGCCTAAAGAAAAAATAATAACTTCACTTAAGCTCTTTAATTCCATCGCTAGTCCTTTCTGTAATTTAACTAAATTACATACATTATATTACACTACCGAAACGCGCCTGTCAAGACGTAATTTAATTAAATTACAGAATTTTATACCCTTTTTCACCTCCATTTTTTTAATTTGTACCACAACTCCAGTCATCACTCAGCGCCTGCCGACTGCTAGATACGCATCAGAGACATCTCTTCCCTGATGCCATCTAACAGATTGTAAGAACAACTGGCCTCTTCCCACCAATCTTCTGTACATCCTAAATTCAATTTACCTGCAACTTATCTGCTTCCTGACAAAATTTCTTACTTGCATACATATCTCGGATTTCGTCAAGGCTATAGACTCTTCCTCTATATTTTTTGTATGCCTTTTTTAATTCTTCTGCAGTTTTACATTCTGTAAAATATCTCACATACCTCGCCTTTCCCGCCAGAACTTTTCTACAGCCGCAGCCTTTTTTTCTTCGTGTTCTATATAGCGCAGATTATCCTGCACCGTCATAACCCGATAATAATACCCGGCTCCGTATTTGTTACAGACTGCAACATAGGAACGTTTTCGGGCCATAAATTTTTTAAATGCCCTCATCTTTATGGATTCTTCTTTCCCTGCCCATAGATCAAAAGACACCAGTAAGCCAGGAACACGGAAGTGATCTTCAAAATAGTCATCTCCCCAGAATTCGCAGCGAAAATCAATGTCATTTTTCTGCAGAAATTCAATAATCTTATTCATTCTCCATACCTCCATTTTCAAGAAATGAATAGTAATGGTCTCCGACAATAATATGATCCAATAATTCAATACCAATCATCTTACAGGCCTGATGCATTCTTTTGGTTGCTACCGTATCCATTGTACTTGGCTGCGGATCTCCGGACGGATGATTATGTACCAAAAAAATGGCGGCCGCTCCACAAAGCAATGCACGAATCAAAACTTCCCTCGGTGAAACCATACATTCATTAACCGTTCCATGCGAGATTTCAAAAAGGCCGATCACCCTGCATTTGGTATTGAGCGCAAGCATATACACATGCTCCTCTGCGCACAAAGTTACCTTAAGCTTCTTGAACAATTCATAAACCTGCTCAGGGTTTCTCAATTCCTGAATCTCAGGAATATTTCTCGCAGATTCTTTCACCAGATACGGCCGTCCCTCTTCAATCAACATACTGTAGCTGCTAATACGCATATTCAAAACTCCTTCCTCTCATCTATCTCACCTGCGACCCAGCCAAAAACATCCCCACGGCTCTTTACAAGCCGTGGGGCAGGGATTTAATCATCTTCTATACAGGATAGACAAATGCTTGCAATCCCTCTCTTTTTGACCATGTATACACATTATCAGAAAGGAACTCATGCTCTTGTACAACCTCCTTATTTATGGAACAAACCATTTCCAAATAATCCTGAAGATCTTTCTGATCTCTATACGGCATTGCAATCACCTCATGAACACTGCTTGGCAAGATTGCAATTCTGCCTCCTATAATCTTCTGAACTTCAGAAAGCACATAATCACTCAGCATCGCAGCCGCTCCATACATATAATCAGGCTTGGTAAGTACCCACATAGGAATTGTCTTGTCCTCCGGCAATTCAAAGGAATCTCCCATGATACGACACATAAGACCATCTATATCGATAATCTTATATTGCTTTTCCATATTATGCATTGCATATACAAATAACTCATCCAATGTAAGGGACATATCTTTTAAGAACAATTTGCCAATGGAGCATCTTACATATACATCGGGTTTATTATTCGATACCGGGATCTGGAAGATCACCGCCATATCCAAAACTGTCTTATAGGCAATGCCCTGCTTTTTCAAAAACGGAATCTCTCTATTTGAAACAAGTCTTGGAAGCACCTCTGAGATGACATATTCTCTGCTCGGATATTTTTTGATGTAGTTTCTTTCTTCGTTCATATGGAACTCCTTTCTGCGCTTTGCGCTATAAAAATTGTAAAAATAAAGAACTGGGATCTACTCCCAGTTCCTGTATTTTGCTGAAATTGTTGTAATTGTTCCCAGGATGGAATGTAAAGCTTCCCCCCAGGTACTGCAGCCCTTTGTCGCTTTCTGTTTTCTCAACCAGCGGTTCAAGTAGAGAAAGTGTTCTTTTTGATGTGTATCAAAAACAAACTCTACTTCCTGTTCAAACCCGTCATCCCGGGTTCTTTCTAACCGCTGAAGGTTCTCTTCCGAAACGTCGATTGCAAGAATATTTACAACGCCTTGATTCAGAGAAACAGATGTGATCTCAATCATCATGCCATGCTCCTTTCCAGAGACTCAGTATCTCGTCAGCCTCCTGTCTGCTTTTATTTAGTTATCAAGGTTCATCGTCAATTTTTATCTGTTGACACTTATCTGGCCCTGGCACATATCCAGCCGGGATGCAAGGATGCCGCTGGCACGTGCGAAAAATTTTTTTTCGAAAAATTTTGAAGTCCTTGCATCCCGGCTGGATATGTGCTATGGTCAAGTGCCAACCAGATGTTGACGACGAACTTTGATAACGAAAGCAGACAGGTGATGACGAATACGCAAGGAATGGCAGTCCCCAACAAACTAAAGCCCCCTCTCCTATGGGAGCTCGGGCAAGGAGAGGGGGTTGGGGGGTGAGGTGTCGGAATGGTACACGCCTAATATACTCCTTTAGCCGACTCTTTTATTTCCCGCTTATATTTATAATAGCTGTTACGGCTGCACCCGCAAAGTTTCCGGCATTCTTCATCTGAAAGGGTTCCGCAAAAGTTGCGGCTATGCTTCTGGATGATCTCTTTTGCCGCAATTGATTTCTTTGTTATGAGTCTTTTTCCCTCTGCCTGCCCGATCTGCTTCCCGGCCAGACGTGCCGTCTCGATGCCCTCTTTCGTTCTCTGACGCAGATCTTCCACTTCCTTTTGGGACTGTTCAAAGGCTAACCATATCTGACGCTGTGCAAGACACATCATATATCTTTGCATGGCATTTCGGATCGTATCAAAAAATTCATCCGCGGCACGATCCCCGGTTCTTGGTGTCTGGGCAATTGAGCGCTCCGTCGCATTCCGGTAAGTTTCTGTATTAATGTGCGGCTCTTTCAAAAAGACAAGGTCCACGCCTTCATCGAACAGCTGCTGATAAAGTAAAAAACCTTCTTCCGCATTCCTGCTCATTCTTGATACCGAATCAAAAATAATGCGCACATTTTTCTCTTTCCTGACCCTGCGCAACAGTTTTTCAAACTCCGGTCGCTTGCCGGATGTCCCCGTATAGATCTCCTGAATGATATGTGCCTGTGGATATTCCCTGAGAATGTTTCGCACCTGACGTTCCATACTCTGCTTCCTGGTACTGATGCGACAGTATCCATATTCTTTCATGACTTATCTCTCCTTCTTTATTCCAGTTTTGTACCAGATCAAACGGTCCTTTGATTTACAACCGGCATTTTCTGTCACAATGAGGCAGTATCCCCCATGATTTGGTACAAAACCGGGACTACATCACTTTTGCTACAATGTAGCATGCCTTGTTTTTGAATGCCATTCCCAGTTACTCCCAATTACTTCCACATCAATGAAAACAGAGAAAAAACATGATAGCATGTATTCAAAACACCGCCCCGGCGACATTGCTGGGATAGGAAATCGAGCAGGCGCAGCACTGTGAAATTTCCGGAAAGGGGCGCAGCGCCCTTTGCATTTTAAGTGGCTCGATGCCACGAAAAATGCGGCCAAGGTAGGACAAAATCTTCGACCAATCGGGAGAAATTTTGTCCGTAGGAAGTGCAGCTTCCTACCATTGCGACGATGGGTAGGTCATCATATTACTGGAGCAGGATGGAAACTTCCTCCTTCTGTAATGTGATGACTTACCCTGAGGAAGCGATGGAGAGAGGGGGTTTTGGCTTCGCCTGGGGGACCCTTCCCCCAAAAGAGAACAAAGTAGGGGAACTTGCTTCCCCTACTTTGTATAGGGCAGATGGGAAGAACAAACCTGCCGCCGCTTCATTGGGAGCATGAAAAGGCATTGCCTGATATGCCTTTTCGGTGACCTTTGAAGAAAAAGCAGCAAGCCATTGGGAAGTGAAAAGCAAGCAAAGCGAAGCTGACAAACGACCTTTGGCCATGCTGCAAAACGGCGGAAGGTTTGTTCGGAACAGAGGTCCTATCTTTCCAAATAAAGCAAGAGGTATCTATGCCATGGAAGTCATTAAATTTCAAGCTTCTGAAGTTGCCTTTCATATCCGCCATGATCTGAGGGAACTTCCAAACGAAAAACAATATGGAAATACGTCCATTGATCCGGCTCTTTCACCCGGTAATTACAGTCTCATTTATCGGGGTAAGAATGCTTCTGAAGTAAACCAGTACAGAAAAAATCTTGAAAAAGAGATCTTTCACTATAACCGCAAGAATCTGGTCCATGCTGTTGAAGTAGTGATCCAGTGTCCTGCAGACTGTCCTCCTGAACAAAAAGAATCTTTTTTTCAAGAGAGTTACAACTATATCTGCAGTACACTTCCCATGGGAGAAAAGTGTGTGTTCGTTGCTGAAGTCCACACGGATGAAAAGCATTACGCCCCAAATGGAACCATGATCAGTAAAGATCATCTCCATATTATGTATGTGCCCGGGGTTTTGGATACCAAACACGATGGTTATCAGTATCGCCTTTGTGCAGACCAGCTTACAAAAAAAGCAAAGTTTCGAGAGATGCATCCCGGACTCCAAAAACATCTGAATGAGGCTGGAATCCATGCAACAGTTTACCGGAAAAAAGAAGGAGATGGAAAGACCGTCAGTCTGTCCGTAAAACAATTAAAAGAACTGACCGCAAAAACCGGAATCACTCTCGACCACAGTCTGACCGTTGATGAACTTGTGTCCATCATCAACTCAAATATTTTGCATGAAAAACAACGGGAGATTATGCAGGCAGAACTGCTTTCAAAAGAAAAGAAGATAACAGAACTTGAGAATAAAGTGGAACATCTGGAAGAAAAAATCCGTTCGTCTGAACCCAAAGCAAAAGAGGCAGCATGGGGAAATGACGCCGGATGGGGCACGGCATCTTCCGGGTGGGGAACCAATCACACAAAGAAATCGGAGGAATTCACATGGTAAAAAAAGATACTTTTATCGCTGCAGTCTTCTATTACTGCATTCCACAATTTATCCTTCTGGCAGCTATACTTTTTTTCGCCCATGAAATGATCTTCCATCTCCTCTGCGATTTTCTGGGTATCACAAAGGCTAATCAACGCTTTTACGACCTTCTTGGCACTATAACTGATGCAGCCCTCATTGCGGCCTGGTGTGCGTTTATGTTCACCACACTGCGCAGCAAACGATATAAAAAGCTTACCGGCAGAAATTTTGGATATGACTCCGGTCAATATAAACGAAGCTATTTTGACCTTGTCAATTATTTCCAGAACGCAAATCCCTATAAAATTGATGAAAACACTCTCCCTGTGCAAAGCTGGAAAGAGGCGGAGGGAGTCATCCTCGGCCATAAAGGGGAACGGCTTGTCAAAAGAGATTCTTCCGGGGTTGGAAATCTGGCGGTCTTTGGCCTGCCCGGCAGCCACAAGACCACGTCTCAGATCATCCCTACTGCCCTGCGCTTTGAAGGAAGCTGCCTTGTGATCGATATCAAGGGGGACGTACTTCACTGGACAAAAGAGGAACGAAATGTGAAAATATTCAATCCAGATCAGGCGGATGGAAGCTGCCATTATAATCCTTTTGAAGATATTGACCTTATGAATATAAGTGAAAGACGGATCTTTATCGAAAACATCTCGAATATCCTTGTCCAGGATGGCACCGGGAAAGAAGGTGACAACTACTTTACATCCGGAGCACGTGACTTTTTCTGCGGCATCGCATTAGCAATGCTGCACAAAGATATCACGACGACTTTTCCGGATGTTGTATATGGCATCCTTCACAGAAATGCATTTGATTGGGTACTTGATGTAGAAGCAGGTGATTGCGAAGAAGCGCAAGAATATCTGGTCAGCTACAAAGGATCCAATGAAAAGAATGTTGCGGGCTGTTACAACTGCCTTGCCAAGGCTGTCCGACCATTTAACAGTGGCGCCTTAAAAGAACTTCTTGACGGTCAGGGCAACTGTATATCCCCAAAATCATTGGAAAACGGATATGATGTTTATATTGAGATTCCACAGGATAAGATCAAAATATATGCCCCGATCACCACAATCATCGTCCAAAACTTCATGTCTGCATTTATGCAGCGTTCTGATCAGGCCACCGGAGAAAAGCTGCGCCCGATCATCATGCTGTTGGATGAATTTCCCCAGCTGCATTTTGATTTTGATACTCTTTCCCAGGCGCTCTCCACCCTGCGCTCCAAATCAGTCACACTTTTTTTAGCCCAGCAATCCATCGCCCAGATCGAGGGACGGTATGGCGAAGCACACTGCAGGGAAATCATTGATACCTGCGCCTATATATCTTTTATGAGCATCCAGGATCCCAAAAGCCGGGAATGGGCGCAACGGCTTATCGGACGCCAGAAGGTCCTCAAACGCGGCACATCCATCAATAGCGGCGGAGCAAATGCCAGCTCCGGCGAATCTGTGCAGGAGTTGATGGAATACATCTATGAAGCCGCTGATTTTGGCTATATCGGACCAGACGGCGAGGATGTCATCATCTACGCAAATGGCAAATATATCCAATGTCAGAAAACAAACTGCTATGAATAACTTTAACAGAGAAAAAGCAAAAAATCATATTGTATAAAAAAGAAAAAGACTTATTGTGACATTTCTGCTCGTATGATATAATCAATATCGTTGTCGCACCCAATCTGGCAACAGAAAGGGGGTGTTCACATGTCAATACTTATTTCTTTTCTTGTTTCCGTCATAGCGGGTGTAGTTAGCTACTATATCTGCAAATGGCTAGACGGCGACGACAGCGACAATTAGCCTAACGGATGCTCTACCGTATAAAAAGAGAAGAAACCCCAGTAGCTGCAACTACTGGGGTTTCGTTTTGTGTTCACATGTCACTTATTTCTTTTCTTAGCTACCGCTAGTATAGCATATGCGGACAGCTAAATCAAGTATACCCTGTTTAATATTTTTTATCCCTAATGAAATTTTACTGTTTTTGACTTGTTGAATTGGGAACTTCCGCAATTTTACATTTTTTATTTCAATCCAATTTGGAGAATACTGATCAATACTACTATTACGGTATTTTAAAATTATAAAATCCGGAAATTTTCGGAAGAACCTCAAAATTCTGTTCGGTAACTCAAAGTACACCGGTACAATTAATCAACTATCAAAGATTTCAAAAAAGGGCATTGTATTACTTTAGTGACTTTATTTGGATGTCTTGCCATTGCAATAATCCCGAACAATGATTCATTTTCGGCATCAGATACTATCTACTTTCTTGCTTACTTTTTTCAATAAGACTAGATATTTTTCTATAAATATCTTTATATCCTTGTAAATTTAGTAGCAACATACGAGGTTCATGCTTTCCAGTAACTATAATTCCCTTTAAATAAAGTACAATATCGCCTTCCACTATTTCTTTTTCAATATTTTTATATAACTCTAAATTTTCTTTTGAAATATATTCTATATATAATGTTTTACATTGATATATTATATTTGTAATTTTATATGAGCATTCTAAAATATGATCTTTGTATCCTATATTTTCTTTTAATATTTCCTGTTTTTCATATAATTTTTGTATTGTATTATCTTCGTAATAATTAGTTACATCCTCTTCTAAAGTAGCTTTTATAATATTTGCATATATCGTCTGCATATATGTTTTAATGTCCTCATTATATTCTCTTATTTCTTTTTCAATAGAGTCTTCTTTTTCTTTATTTGGTATTACAATTTGAAATAAGAAAAAAATCATTGCTGCAATATAAGAATACGCCAAATTCTTGAAAATCTCGAATATGTTTCCACTTACAGTTCCATTTTTAGGCTTACTAAATACAAATCTCAAAATCTTATTGATGATTTCACCGTTTATGTTGATTCCAACACTTTTTATTAATATCCATATGCAAAATAATGTACCAATAGCAATCCATCGATACTTTTTCCAAAACCAAGATATACATTTTTTCAATTCATACAATTTTCTTTTAATTTTGTAAAAAATTTTCATTATAATTTTTCTGTCCTTTTTGTTAATTTTATAATACTTTACTTATTCCAATTTATTCAATATTAATATAAATAAATTTGCTATTTTTATAATTTTATTCTTAACTTCCTATTATTGATAAAAAAGATAAACTCATTATTTCCTAATCAATTCCACCTTCGTTCTCTGAACAATATTTTCTATTTTTATTTTACCAAACACTTTAAATCTATACAATCAGAAAAATATTACTACTTACCAGTATTTTTTCAAAAAATTCAATTGCGACTATAGTTTATGTGAACCACATCCCTCTTTCCTATATTCCTTAAATATCTGGAAGAATAATAATACAGTCGTGTCAGAAATGACACATCCTGCCTTCAAATATCAATTATATCTTTTCCATTCCGTTTACAAGCCTTACATCCTTATCTTGCACTCCTGCTTTTACTTCTCATTTCCTGCTTTTCTAGCTACTCTTATTTAACAACCAATCCGCCCTGTCACAATAGCCATCCTCTTTGACCAAGAAATTTTAACGGCAGTTTTCTCTCAGCCAGAAACTATATTTATGAAAATAAAATCCAGAAGCGATATATAGAATAAATATATTCCGCTTCCCTCACTCTCTAAAAGCCTTTATTTTACAGTATTTCACGACTTCTGACCTTCCACTGTATTTAGACTTCATCTACTGTTTTTCGCCCATCTTTTTAGAATGCTTGCCCGATGCCTTCCTGCCTATTTAGACCAACTTCTGTTCTCTTCCCATATTTTTAGACTAATGCTGCAAAAAAAAGAGCTTTCAGAAGCCCTAAGATTTACCAATTTTCTGTTTTTTCATCTGCCCGGCTTTTCTCAGCCTTTAAAAAACGTATTTTAACTCATCTTTTCTTTTTATGCTGCATGCTTAAAAAGACCTATCACGGAACAACGCTCCGTTGAAAGGTCCAATTACAGCATGACAGCATTATGTATTAACTTGTTTATGTATTTCGTATTAATAGCCCCTTCACATTTCTTCACGGCATGCTCAAACAACTCCCATATCTCTAATCCGGCTGTTTTGGCGTAATCTTTATACTGATCGATCATCACCGCACTTTCCTCAAGGATCGCATCAGCCGGATTCTTGATTCTCTGTCTTCGATACACTGCTTTTACACGTCCAGATACATACTGCTTTCGTTCAGAAATATAATATCTCTCATTAAATACAGATTTCTTGTATGTAATATAATATTTTCCCCGCTTGATCCCTATGGAGAAGAATTCCTTCAGACTGTGCAGATATCCGGTTATCACTTTTCTCGTTACCTTCAACAGCTGCATATATTTCTCATAGAGCTTCCTTACCTGAATCTGATGGCTTCCATGCGAAGAATGGGTAATCTTCATGAACTCAAAAAACAGCCATTTTTCCCTTGCTTTCAGCCTCTGGAACTTCCTGCTGTGCAGCACACTTCTATTCAGATTAATATATCCTTCACTAAGAGATGCCCTGTAAGAAAAATCATTTCCAAGAATTCTGATATCATAATCCATTGATGTATGTTGTTCAATCGTTATGATCCCTTTCTTTTGAAGAGAATAAAGTGCATTATAGAAGCTCTGCTTGCACATTTCCATTTTTTCACATACTTCTCCATAGTATAATCCGACTACCCTGCCTGTATCATCCTGTCTGCGTGCGGCATAAAGAAACAAATCCATCTCACATGTCGTCAAGCCCTGCAGTCTTGGCAACAAGCTGTATTTAATTTTCATTATGCACGCACCCCCTTTACATTATGATCTGAAAATTTTGTTAGTATCATTTCATATGATTATTTTTGACTTTTTTGAGTACAAGCAGATCTGATTGTCTTTTGTACTAATCAATACATCCATTTCCGGATGTGCAAGAATATATTCCTGCCCATGGACTCGATACCTATTACCATAGCAGTCAATAATCACTATCTCTTCGTTCTCTGAAATATAATCCAAGAAATTTTTCGCTTTCATACGATTTTTTCTGCTTTTTCCTTACCCACGGGATTCATAGATAGTCTTGCAGCGTATCCAGTGCTGTTGCCACTGTACAAGCATCCACTTTATTTAATTCTGTATACTGTTCCAGACGCTCGCTATTCCAAAAAACATCCGCAAAACACGCCAATTCCGTCCCCACGTTCCAGTTTGGGATACAAATATAGTTCCCATGCGCGTGTTTACCGGCAATAATATGAAAATAACAGCCCCTGGCTGTCACTGCGATCTCACATGGATCTCCTTTTTTGAAAATCTGGATGATTCCCTCCCATTGCTCTGGAACCGCCCCTCTCAGGCAACATTTAAATTTAATCACTATCTTCGTCCTTCTTTCCATCGGCAAATTCCTGTCTCTGAACCATCACTTCACAAGTATTGATCTTTTGTCCTTCCGCATTTGTATAACTGTCTGTCAGCATCTGTCCTTCAACCAGAACTCGTTGCCCTTTCTTAAAATATTTCTGTACAAAGGCAACGTTTCTGGGCTGAAATGTTACGCAACGAAAAAAATCCGTTTTATCTTTTGTGTAATCTCTCGGTACTGCCAAACAATACTGCGCACACTTTTTTGTTTCTCCATTTCTTTCAAAAGTTTTTATCTCAGGGTCATCTGTTAACCTGCCCATAAAAATCACTTTATTCATTCGCTTTCCCTCGCCTTCATCTTTTTCATAAACCGGCACCGTATTTCATTTAATGCCGCCTTGCGTATTCTCGATATGCTGCTCTGACTATAACCATACTCGATTGTGATTGCCGTCCATTTCATATGTTTCATAGCCAGACACTCCAGAATCAGATACTGGTCTTTTGGAAGGGAACGGTAGATCTGCCATATCCAATGCACCTGCATCTCATATTCAAGAACTTGGTTCCATTCTTCCTGCAATTCCTGAATCTGTTGCTTTTTAATTCGCTCTTTCATTTCCACCAAAGCATACAGCACATCTTTATTGGCACTTCCTCCCATTCTGCCATATTCCGGAGCAGAGGATGAAATACGCTGAAGAATCTCGTAATCCGTTTCCATGTCAGAGCTAATATCATTGTACAAACTGAGTATCCTGCTTTTGATCAAATCACGATTTCCAATAATATATAGGATCTGCTCATCTGTGATCGGCAGTCCTTGAGGAATTTGCAAATAATCTGTTATTGTCCTGTATTCCATATGTACTCCTTACGTGGGTTTTAAGCGCATATACCTAAAAACCCATGACTTGTCCGCCCTATCAGATTATCTTGGCTTTTTCTTCATCATCAAAATGAAGTATTCTGGCAATTGTCCGCCACTGCGATAACCGAAATGAGTCAGGTTCTCGTTTTTTCCTCTGATAAACTCGCAAATTGATATCCAGTGCTTTTGCCATCCTTGCATCCGAAACATCATAAATAATTTGCTTCTGCGAAATATATCCATAAGCAATCCGATTCTTTACTTCTGTTTCTGTTGATTTTAATTTAGGCACGTAGCATCCACCTCCTTATTTTTAGGTCATTATGTTGTTATTATGCTACCCACCTATTATTATTTTTTATTATAGGTGGATACCCATTAGCTGTCAATATGTTTCTATTTTGTTTCCATTTCATTTATTTATGTTATAATAAAAACATCTTATTGTTAGTTTTTTTAGAAAGGAACAAATATGCCAAATACAAAGCATCGATATCCCCAATACGGTCTCCGCATTCCTAAAGAAACCATGAATAAACTCAAGTATATTGCTGAATACAACGGGCGTTCTGCCAACAAAGAAATTGAACAGCTTATTCTCAAGCATATCCGTGAATGGGAAAGCAAGCATGGAACTATTTCTCTTGATTCCTAATGTATTTAGAGATAACAAGTTTTGTAAATATCTGAAAATCTTATCCGCCTCTCCACAAGCAAAAGCTTAATCAGTTCAGGAAGGCGGATATTTGAGCGCTTTTTTCTTCATCTCATTATTTTTCCTCTTTGCCTTTTTCCGTAATATTCTTTTTTTCCTCACCAGACTTTAATTTCAAATCTCGTTGTTGTTCCAGCATATGGCGATCTGACAAAGCACGCACATACATACTTAGCTGCAGCTTATCTTCGATACTTAGTTTAGATACTGCTTCTAACAATAGCCAACCTGATTCATAGTCTTCTTTTGTCAGTTTTCCCATATTATCACCTCCATTTGATTTTATCAATATTATATTCCCTCAAATCCATACAGTCAAGTATTTTTTATTTTAAAATTGACTTAAGGGAATTTTAGTGATATTATATATTCAAACGAAAGGAAGGTGAATCTGGGTGAGTAATTCAAACACAGGAATAAATAAACGAATTCGCGAAATCAGAAAATTCTATCATTTAACCCAAACAGAACTTGGGCAGAGAATGGGCATATCAAATACTGCCGTATCTAAATTAGAATCCGGCGAAAACAATGTGAGCGAAAAAAACATCATGGTATTGCACAACATACTCAACATAAATGAAGATTGGTTAAGAACAGGCCAGGGACACATGTTAGATAATATTCCCCAAGAAGATGAGTATTTTAAAGCAGCTACTATGCTTTCAAAAAGTAATGATGAATTAGCAATGAGAACAGTGATAGAATATTGGAAATTAGATGATAAAAGCAAAAAGGCTGTCTGGGACTTCCTTGAAAGATTAATGAAAAATCATTAAAACTTCCTTAAAGCGTCTTTGTATACGTTTTGCAGGGCCCAAGGCCCCACTTTTAAGAAATCAAATTCTTAATAACCGTATAGATTTTGACTAAAGTAGCGTAATCATCAATACTCATAATCAACTTGATGATTAACTCACGGTATTCTTCATTTGTCATATGATACCTCCTGTTTGATAAATAATAAGCAGTTACCGTATCATTTTGACAGTCAAATCTATTTACCACAAATATAGTATATTTTTACAAAATATTACTTTATAAAAAAGATCGCCCAGTATTGGCGTACTGAGCGATCTGGATACTATACAGAGCATGAAAGCCCTATAATATCCTGTAGCAAGCATATTATAACATTTCTTCCCAGCTCTGTATAGGGCTGTTTTTTATGTAATTTTATATAAAACTAAAGGAGGAAAGTTATGGCAAGAGCCCAAAAATTAGCGTCCGGTACATGGCGATGCCAGGTATATAGCCATAAAGAACCTATATTTGATGAACAAGGTTTTCCTGTGCTGGACGAAAACGGAGAACAAAAACAAAAACGGATATACCGCTCTTTCACTAGCGATATTCCAGGAATCAAAGGCAAGCGCGCCGCTGAACGAGCAGCTGCACAATGGGCAGATGAGAAGGATAGAATATCCCATACCGCATCTCTAACTGTCGGTGAAGCAATTGATAAATATATAGACGAATCTTCCGCTGTATTATCACCAACTACTATACAAGGCTATAGACGCATCCAAAAAGTTGCTTTTAAAGATCTTTTAGATATAAAGCTCTACCAGCTGACAAACGCCACCCTCTCAGAAGCCGTCAGCGCCGAATCTAGGCGTCCTGCAAGAAGCAACCATAAAAACTCCAGGTACATATCTCCAAAGACCGTACACAACGAATATGGGCTTCTCACAGCCGTATTAAACAGATATATGCCCGGGCTTAACTGCAAAGTATCTTTGCCGCAGATTCCGGAAACATTTCCTGATCTTTTGGAGCCTGACGTAATTTTTAGAATCATAAAAGGAAGTGACATAGAATTAGCGGTACTTCTTGCCGTGTGGCTGAGTTTCTCACGTTCAGAGATTCTCGGACTTACAAAATCATCTTCCATTAAGGGAGACTATATCACCATCAAAGAAGTAATTGTATCTGTAGATAATAAAGAATGTCGAAAAAATACAGGCAAAAATCGGAAAAGGCAACGTACCCATCGCATACCACCATACATAAAAAAACTGATTGACGCTACTGATCCAGCTGAAGATCGACTGGTTCCAATGACAGGCAGCATGCTGTATCATAAGTGGGCAAATCTGTTGAAAAAAAACGGGCTCCCACATATGCGCTTCCACGATCTCAGACACGTAAACGCCTCTGTAATGGCTATGCTCAAAATTCCAGATAAATATGCTCAGGAACGAGGTGGATGGAGTTCAAATTATGTAATGAAAGGAGTGTATACTCAGGCTTTTGACTCAGCCAGAATAGCGGTTGACGATACAATAGATGAGTACTTTGAAGAGGTCATGCAACACGAAATGCAACACGACATAAAAAAAACCCTGTAAATACAGGGCTTTTAGTATCGAAGCGACGGGATTCGAACCCACGACCTCCTCGTCCCGAACGAGGCGCTCTACCAAACTGAGCCACGCTTCGAGTCAACAATGGTTATTATACGGAATAACTTTTGATTTGTCAATAGGGTTCTATATATTTTTTTTACTCATATACATTATTTAGATTGAAAAAGAACAGGAGTATCCTTATGTCTTCTTATAAACGTTTTATTTCTTACGTATATGAGTATGAAAATAACCAAAAAACCGTCAATCGCGGCTTCATGAAAGTGGAATCTCGCAATGGTATCTGCCAGATGATGTTTTCTCTTCGCGGTCTGTGTCGGGATGGCAATGGATCTGTAAAAATTTACGGTTTTCGCAGAGAAAATTCCAATCTTTCTCTCAGCGAGCTCAGCACGCAAGAGGTATTCGGCGGAATCTTAAATCTTCATCTTCAATTTTCGGACATGGATATCGGGGCAAATCACTTTACTCTGGATGAATTATCCGGCATTCTGCTTGCCTGCAGCTGTCACATCTGCTATCTTACGCAATGGGACGATGATGCACTGGATGTGCAGCAGCTTTTTGCCGGCAGCAAGCCTCAAAAAGAAATCGACGAATCTGATTCTGCATCCAACTCCTATACTTCCGAAGAAAAGACTGACACACCCTCAGAGGATCTCACAGAGGGAAAGGAAGTATCTAAACCTTTAGAAACTCCTGTAGCAGATTTAGAAACTTCTGAAAATCCAGCAGAAATTTCAGAAGAACCCAAATCACCCGACCTTCAGGCCACCAGCACAGATCACACCTCTGACGAAGAAATGCTGCCCTGTTTTAAAGACGGTTCCATCATAAACTGCGTTAAAATCACCTCCCGCGATCTGAAAAAACTTCATCCACAGGATTGGCATTTGTGCAACAACCGTTTCGTCCACTATGGACAGCAGATATTCGGACATCTTCTGGTCGGACAATTAGCCGAAACGGGGCAGACTGTTCTTTGTGTACCGGGAACTTACCACCAGCAGGAATGCTTCATGGCCAATATATTTGGTTTTCCTTATTTTATTCAGTGTTCCATGGAAAAAACATCCCGCAGCTGTTTTGGTTACTGGTATCGCCTAATCCATCCCACGGATTTGAACAAGCGGAATCGTTCTTCTTAAAATAGCAGCAAATTCTTCCATTTCTTCTTTCGTGTAACTGCTAAAGCCAGGCCTGATTACTCCTTCCGAATCACGATAGGCCTGGAGATAGCAGACTTTCGCACCACTTAGCCACGCTCCCATACGTTCGAAATCCTCTCTGCTATGCAGTTCTTTTACCACAGTCGTACGGAATTCATAATCCGGTGCTCTGTCTATCATCATCTGTACCGACCGACAGATTTTCTCCAAATCGACAGCTTTTGTTCCCGCCACTTTTTTATACGCTTCTTTAGAAGTTTTCACATCCATCGCAACATAATCCACAAGTTTCTTATTGAATAATTCCTCTACCACTTCCGGTCTGCTTCCATTCGTATCAAGCTTCACCAGATACCCCAGTTCTTTGATTTTTTCCAAGAATTCTGGAAGCTGAGGTGACAATGTCGGCTCTCCCCCCGTCACACACACGCCATCCAGAATTCCCTTTCGCTTCTCTAAAAAATCCCATAAGGTTTCCTGCAAAACTTCCGGTTCTCCCTGCGGTGCAAGCACCAGGCTTCCATTCTGGCAAAATGGACACCGGAAATTACACCCTCCCAGAAAAACAGTAGCCGCTACCTTCCCAGGATAATCCAATAACGTTGTTTTATTGAATCCACATATTTTCAATTTTTTCTCACCTCAGTTTCCATCATATGATTTAGGTGTCAAAACCTTGATTACGGATTGTTTCGTGCTACGCACTTCCACAATCCTGCCCCCGCATTCGCAATCTATGGGGCCCCCACCCCACTTCTTGCTCATGTGTGGGCGTGTCAATAAGGTATATCTCCACTTACATGCAAGCATGACGTGGAGAATACCTTTTGACACTGTAATCATCATATTCTTCTGTCATTGTTTTTGCAAGAGAAATCCGATATACTTGTGGGTAACTACAACAAAGGAGAAAATTATGACAATTGATGAAAAATATATGAAGGAGGCCATCAAACAGGCAAAGAAGGCCTACTCCATTGATGAAACTCCAATCGGATGTGTGATTGTATATGAAGACAAGATCATTGCACGTGGTTATAACCGCCGAAATACAGACAAAAGCACACTTGCCCACGCAGAAATCACAGCAATCAAAAAAGCCTGCAAAAAGCTGGGAGACTGGCGTTTAGAGGGATGTACGTTATATGTAACCTTAGAGCCCTGTCCCATGTGTGCGGGTGCAATTATTCAATCAAGAATCGACCGTGTTGTTGTCGGCAGCATGAATCCAAAAGCCGGATGCGCCGGCTCTGTTTTGAATATTCTGCAAACAGAAGGCTTCAATCACCAGACAGAACTGACCACCGGTATTCTTAAAGAGGAATGCTCTCAGCTCATGACGGGCTTTTTTAAGGAATTACGCATGAGAAAGAAAAAAGGCCAATCCAGTTAACTGGATTGACCTGAAAATTCTATTTATCACTCTATTTATTCTTCCGCACGCCGCACCTCGAAAATCCACCACAAACGTTACTCTTACAGTTAACTCAGTCCAGGCTACCTCACAACACCCGGAAGGTTCTACTTAGTGCTGCTCCATTCCTGGCCTGACACGGTTCATAGATTCCCGTCGCATGAGACCCAAACGTCAACGCCACTTATAAAAGGCAGCTTTGCAATAAGAAGTCCTCAGATTGGCATCACCCCTGCTGTAGCGGGTTGCAGGTACAGGGCACCGCTATCTCCCCGGCTGTGCGGAACTTTAGTATACCTTTTTTTTGCAGTTTTGTCAACTGTTAATTCAGCTGATATACATCTGCATACTGAAGTCCGAAGCTAAGAGCATCCGAATGGCTGTTCATGAAGATATCTACATGCCCATAAGGAGTTCCCAAATCTTCTACGGTATAAACAGCACCATTAATCAAAAGCTGTGTTCCAAATGGCAGTCCCGCCATAGCCACGGTTCTTCCTGCTGTCGGAACAGTACCGCTGGCTGTCAGATTTCCAGCAACACCACAGCACTGTGCACAGTTGCAATATGCCGTCAGCTTAAAATTCCCAAGATATGTACCGCTTCCGGAAGACTCCTGAGAACTGCTGTCTGTCTCTGTACTTTCATCGGAAGAGGAATCATAAGACTCTTCTGTTTCCTGCTCCTCCTGTGTCTGCTCACTGTATTCCGGTTCTTCCTCATAAGAGGTTTCTGCTTCCTGCGTTTCCTGCGCCTGGGACGCCTCTTCCTCTTCTTCGTCCTGCTGCGCAGCTTCCTCAGCCTGTTGCTGTGCCTCTGCTTGGGCCTGCGCTTTTGCCGCACGCTCCTCTGCTTCGGCCTGCGCCTTTGCAGCTGCTTCTTCCTCAGCCTGGGCTTTTGCCAGAAGGCTATCCAGCTTTGCAGACTGGCTGTTTACCAGAGCCAGAAGGCTGCTCGCCTCAGACTGTTCGTCATTAATCTGCGCCTGATAAGCGACAATCTCATCCTGTGTGGACGCCTCAAGCTGTTCTACTTCTATACGTTTTTTCTCACGCGCTTTCTTCAGTTCTTCAATTTCCTTCTGTTCTTTCTCTACTTTTGCTTTCTGTTTGGCAACTTCTTTTCTTGTCTCCTGATACTGTTCAAGCATCTTGCGGTCATACTCGTTCATCTGTGCAGCATTTTCTGCTCTGTTCAAAAAATCCGTAAAGCTGTCAGCAGAAAGAATCGCTGTTAGAGCAGAAGTCTCCCCATTTTCATACATATATGCAATACGAAGCTTCATAGCCGCATATTGTCCTGCCTCCTGTCTCTTGGCAGCCTTAAGATCGGCTTTTACTTCTTCCAATTCCAATTCTTTTTTCTTGGCTTTGTTTGTCAGTTCTTCCAGTTCTCTCGTCAATTCCTCATATTGTGCATTTAATTCTGAAAGATAAGCTTCAAGATTTCCTTTCAGGCCTGAAAGCTGATCAATTCTTGCCTGTGCAGCATTCAGACTGGACTGTGTGCTTGCTTTCTGTGCCTCTACACTTTCAATCTGCTCTCTTGTAGTATCCGCATGAACAGAAGTCACAACAGATGCCGCCATACTCACAGATAAAAACAACACTGCTAATTTTTTTAATTTCATAAGTAAACACCTCATTCTAGTCATATTCAACAAGTGCCCGCGCACTATTTTTTTGTTTTATGTTTTGTTTTCTATCTGCTTCTCATTCTCACAGATAAAAACTCTTCCACATTCTGTCTCATTATAACACAATGCGTAATTTTTTCAATACCTTTTTGTAACATTCGTAATATTTGCGTAATATTTCAGGGCATTTAAGAGCCATTTTTTTACTGTTTTACAATGCAATAAATATAATTTTCACAAATTACAATCTATTTATGTGCATATTCATATTTTAAGTTTGTTTAGTTTCTTTCTAAAAACACATAAACTTAATAGAACAGGAATGGGAGGTTATGCTATGGATAAAAAAAGAGAAAGACAATTCCGCGAACTGGGATTGACAATCGCCTATTACCGAAAACTAAAAGGAATGACTCAGTTGCAATTAGCTGAAGCAGCAGATGTAAGCCGTACTCACATGAGCAATATTGAAGCTCCAAACGGCAAAACATCTGTGTCTCTCGAAAAGCTTTTTGACATTGCTGACGCACTTGATGTTCCGGTAAAAGATTTATTCGATTTCCGAAAATAGGCACTGGCTTCACCAAAAAAGAAGGAAAGATTCCGTAGAATCCTTCCTTCTTTTTCTTTGTGAATCGTTATACTGCGATTTCTTCTGCTACCATTGTCTCATGATATTTATCAAGAATAATGGTCTGAATTTTTTCACGTGTAGCAGAGTTGATTGGATGTGCAATATCTCTGTACTCGCCGTCTGTTGCTTTGCGGCTCGGCATCGCGATGAATAAACCCTTTTCCCCCTCGATCACCTTAATGTCGTGAACCACAAACTCTTCGTCAATTGTGATAGACACAACTGCTTTCATTTTGCCTTCTTTTGCTACCTTTCTTACTCTGACATCTGTAATTTTCATTTTGTCAATCCCCTTTCAACACCTTCTCTTATATTGTAATTCATTTAAAGCACATACCTTTCGTTCTTCTCTACCACAACTTTAATTCCATCTTCCCCAATGTGGCAGGAATTTGCTCTTATCGTATCCCGACTTTCCACTACACAGTTTTCGATGTGCGTATTATCCCCCAAATACACATCATTTAAAATCACAGAATTCTTGATTACACAGTTATTGCCAACAAAAACTTTCTTAAACAACACGGAATTTTCCACCGTACCATTGATGATACATCCACTCGCTACCAGACTGTTTTTCACCTTAGCCCCCGGATTATATTTTGCCGGAGGAAGGTCATCAATCTTTGTACGGATCAATGGCTCCTGTTTAAAGAAGTAATTTCTTACATCTGGTTTCAAAAAATCCATATTTGTCTTATAATAAGCTTCCACGGTAGAAATATTATTCCAGTAGGAATCAATCTTATATCCGTAGATTCTCTTCAGATTCTTATAGCGAATCAGAATATCAGTTACAAAATCGTGTCTGTCTTCCTGTGCGCATTTTTCAATCATCTCAATCAGCTGTCTTCTGCGCAGCACATAAATACCGGTTGAAATCGTATGAGAATCAGAAATCATGGGTTTCTCATCAAACTCTTCAATTCGTCCATCCGCATTCATTTTCAGAACGCCAAAACGCGTCACATCATCTTCGTACTTGTCTGTGCATACAACTGTCACATCCGCACGTTTGGAAATATGATATTCCAGTACTTTATTATAATCCAGCTTATAAATACCATCACCGGATGCAATAACCACGTACGGCTCATGGCTGTTTTTCAAAAAAGACAGATTCTGATAGATTGCATCCGCAGTTCCTCTGTACCACCAGCTGTTATCCGCAGTTACGGTCGGTGTGAATACATAAAGACCTCCCTGCTTTCTTCCGAAATCCCACCACTTGGAGGACATCAGATGCTCATTTAAAGATCTTGCGTTGTACTGTGTCAGAACTGCCACCTTCTGAATATGAGAATTTGACATATTACTCAAAGCGAAGTCAATGCTTCGATAAGAGCCTGCAATAGGCATCGCCGCAATGGCTCTTTTGTTGGACAGTTCCCGCATTTTGTTGTTGTTTCCACCTGCCAAAATTATTCCAATTGCTCTCATGCCTCTTCACCGTCCTCTTTCATAATCACGCCTCCACCTGCAAGTAATCCCTCCGGATAATCTGCCGGCTCTGTCACTCCTGATATGGCAGTATTCTTGCCAATCTGAACGTTGTCCGGCACCACAGATTTTTCACCGATCGTTGCAATTCCAAATCCATATACCTTCGGTTTGAAAACATTCTCTGCTTCCTCTCCGACACCAATATGTACATGATTTCCAATCACAACGTCTTCCGCAATGATCGCTTTATCTGTCGTACAATTCTCACCGATCACTGTATTTGACATAATAATGGAATTGCGAATCACACTACCCTTTCCAATGACAACATTCGGGCTGATCACGGAATTGTATACCTCACCGTGAATTTCTGCGCCCTCGCTGATTAAACTCCTCTCCACGATGGCATCTTCTGAAATATACTGTGGCGGAATCGTATCCCCCTTCGTATAAATCTTCCAGAATTCCTCATACAGATTAAACTCCGGAATGATGTCCACCAGTTCCATATTGGCTTCCCAATAAGAACCAAGTGTTCCTACATCCTTCCAGTATCCATTGTATTCATAAGCGAAAAGACGTTTTCCGTTATCACGACAATAAGGCAATACATGCATACCAAAATCAAGGTTGCTCTGGTCTTTCATTGCATAGAGTGCTTCTTTCAATACCGGCCAACTAAAAATGTAAATACCCATGGATGCCAAATTGCTGCTCGGTTTCTCAGGTTTCTCTTCAAATTCTGTAATCTGATTCTTCTCATCGGTTACCATAATTCCAAATCGGCTTGCTTCTTCAATTGGAACCGGCATGGTCGCGATTGTTACATCGGCTTTGTTGGCCTTATGGAAGTCCAGCATCACCTCATAATCCATCTTATAAATATGATCTCCGGAAAGAATCAGAACGTAGTCAGGATTGTACTGCTGCATATAGTCCATATTCTGGAAAATGGCATTTGCAGTTCCTGTATACCACTCACTGTTCGTACTCTTTTCGTATGGAGGCAGTACCGTCACTCCTCCTTCATTTTTATCCAAATCCCACGGGATTCCAATTCCAATATGTGTATTCAAACGCAATGGCTGATACTGTGTCAATACACCGACCGTATCAATACCAGAATTAATACAATTGCTCAAAGGGAAATCGATGATACGATATTTTCCACCAAAAGCAACTGCCGGTTTGGCAACCTTAGCAGTAAGTACGCCAAGTCTGCTGCCCTGCCCGCCCGCAAGGAGCATGGCAATCATTTCTTTCTTAATCATGCAATCACCTCTTGTCTGTTATGATTCTTTTATTATATCATACTTCTTCTGGTTCGTGAACATTTTTTACAATATATAGGAAAGATTTTTCCCTGCTTTTATTAATGTTGCATAACTTTTTTCCATTTTTTTTCTTTTTCCTCCCATTCTCTTTTGCATGAAACAAATCCTTTTCATTTTTTTCGATAAGTTGTATAATAATCTGAAAGAAACTGTAACAAAAAGGAGTTTAACACTATGTATGAAATAGACTTTAAACAACCAATCCACATTCATTTTATCGGAATCGGCGGCATCAGCATGAGCGGCCTCGCAGAAGTTCTTCTGGAAGAGGGATTTACCATCACCGGTTCCGACGCTCACGAAAGCTCTCTGACCCAAAAACTGGAGCAGCAAGGCGCAAAAATCTACTATGGACAGCGCGCTTCCAACATTGAAGATTCCACCGATCTTGTTGTTTATACTGCCGCCATTCATCCGGACAACCCGGAATATGCGCGCTGTGTGGAGAAAAATCTTCCGATGCTCACCCGAGCAGAACTTCTCGGTCAGATTATGCGCAATTACGAAACTCCAATTGCCGTCTCAGGAACACATGGAAAAACAACGACAACCTCTATGGTATCCCATATTCTGCTGGCAGCCGATAACGATCCCACCATTTCTGTCGGAGGCATTCTTCCGGCTATCGGGGGCAACATCCGTGTAGGAAAATCACAGACCTTCGTGACAGAAGCGTGCGAATATACAAACAGCTTTTTAAGCTTTTTCCCGAAAATCAGTATTATCCTGAATATTGATGCCGACCATCTTGATTTCTTTAAGGATCTGGATGACATTCGCCATTCTTTCCGCCTTTTTGCAGAAAAACTGCCTGCTGACGGAACTTTGATTATCAACAGCGATACACCGGAATATGAAAACATTATTGCAGATCTTCCTTGCGAGATTGTCACATACGGTCTGAATACCCCAGCGGACTATACTGCTTCCGACATTCGTTTTGACAAATTTGGCAACGGTTCTTTTGCATGCTACCGCAAGGGACAGTTTGTCGGAAACTTCTCACTGAAAGTTCCCGGCATTCACAACATTTCCAACGCACTTGCCGCCATCGCACTCGGCATGAAGATGGGACTGGATGCTGCTACTATTCAGCGCGGATTGTGTGAATTTCATGGAACAGACCGTCGTTTCCAGCTCAAAGGCAAAATCGGTGATATTACAATCATTGATGACTATGCGCATCATCCAACCGAAATCAAAGCAACTTTAAATACTACAAAAAATTATCCTCACAAGACTACCTGGTGTGTATTCCAGCCACATACATACACAAGAACAAAATCACTGATGGATGATTTCGCCGAAGCGCTGACTTTGGCTGACAAAGTCATTCTGGCTGATATTTATGCTGCCAGAGAAACAGATAATCTTGGTATTTCCTCAAAAACCTTGCAGGAAAAGATTCAAAAGCTCGGTGGAGAGTGTTACTACTTCCCTACTTTTGACGAAATCGAAAATTTCCTCCTTGAAAATTGCGTTCCCGGGGATCTGATCCTGACTATGGGAGCCGGAGATGTTGTCAAAATCGGAGAAAATTTACTGGGATTATAATTTTCCCATCATAGCAGTTCCATAAAATACACATCAAAAAAAGCCTGTAATTACGGGCTTTTTTTAGACGTTCCAAACGTCTCGCTTTTGAGGGACATCTGCTCTGTATTTTCCTGTGCAGAACTGAAAAAAAGCCTATTTCCTTTTGGAAACAGGTATGTTATAATCTCACATGCAGTTTATAACCGTTTTTACACTACATAACATAGAAGGAAAGTGACCATCATGGGGGAGATTTTTATTCAGAATATTCCGGATCAGGGAGTGACAACTATATCCAATGAATTTATAGATTCTTATATGCTGCGGGCAAATGGGGAATTCGTGAAAGTATATCTTTATTTGCTTCGCATTACACAAAACAGCCGAAGCATCAGTCTGTCTTCGATTGCAGATGCTTTTGACTATACCGAGCGTGATATTCTGCGCGCACTCCGCTACTGGGAAAAAGCAGGTCTTTTGATTCTTTCTTTTGAAAATCAGAAACTGACCGGTGTCTCTTTCGCTTCCTTCCCAGTTTCGAAATCAGAAGAAACGGCAACTGTATGTGAACGCAGTTCTGAATCAGCTCAGCCAAACAGGTCTGAAAAAAAGATTCAACCGCTTGCTCCTCCAAATACGCTAACTGCCGAACGCAAAAAAGAACTGCAGGAAAAGGAGGAGGTCAGTCAGTTTTTATACATTGCAGAGCAATACCTTGGGCGCACGCTGTCCAAAACAGATATTGACAATCTGCTTTATTTCTATACAGATTTGCATTTTAATGCCGAACTGATTGAATATCTGGTCGAATACTGCGTTTCCAAAGGTGGAAAAAGTTCCCGTTATATTGAGACCGTGGCACTTTCATGGGCCTCCGAGGGAATCACAACAGTACAGGAAGCCAAAAACGCCTTGACTCTTCACAACAAGAATTATTTTACGATTCTGAAGGCTTTGGGAATCAAAGGCCGTAATCCGATTCCTACCGAACAGAAAATGATGGATCAGTGGCTGAATGAGATGGGCTTTTCTCTTGATATGATTGAAGAGGCCTGTCAGAGAACAGTACTCCAGACGGGACAGTCTAGTTTTCGTTATGTCGATTCCATTCTCAGAGGCTGGTATAAAAAAGGAGTTCGCTGTCTGACGGATCTTACAGCCCTCGACGAGGAACATCGCATCAAAAAATCATCCCGACCACAGCTAAAGACGATCAGTCGTTCCAAGCCAACAGAGGATTATCCTCACAGAAGCTATGATTATGATGAAATTAAAAAGTCACTTTTCAATCAATAGACCATAAGGAGGCCCGCTGTGTCATTACAAAATACGCAATTTAATGCCATTATGCGAGACTACGACCGCAAACAGCTTCGCAACCGCCATCTTCAGGAAGAACGGATTTCTGAAATTTTTGTAAAAATCCCCCGTGTGCAGGACATTCATGAACGAATCGTATCGGCAAGTGCCGCAAAAGCACGCGCGCTCCTGCGCGGGGAGAGCAGCACAACACAGGATCTGAAAGAAAAAATTCAAAGACTGTCGGAAGAAAAAAAAGAACTGTTAACTGCTTATGGATATCCTGCTGACTACATGGAACTTTCCTTTGACTGTCCGCTCTGTCAGGATACTGGCTATGTAAACGGTCAAAAATGCTCCTGTTTCAAAAGAGCAACCATCAATTTTCTTTACGATCAGTCAAATATTCAGGAGATTCTGGAAAAAGAGAACTTTCAAACCTTTTCTTTTGACTATTATTCTGATAAAATAAGGGATAAGCAGACCGGCAAAACCCCTCTCGAACATGCAAAGTTTGCAGTTCGAAAGTCTCTGGACTTTATCGACCATTTCCATGAGTCTAGAGGCAATCTGTTTATCTACGGAGATACCGGTGTCGGAAAAACCTTTCTGACGCACTGTATTGCCAAAGAACTGATTCTTCGCGAATACAGTGTGCTGTACTTTTCTTCTTATGAACTGTTTCAGCATCTGGCAGATGAGGCATTCTCCAAAGAAGAAACGTCCACAGAATTTACGATGGACTCTGTATGTGATGTTGATTTGCTGATTATTGATGACCTGGGCACAGAATTAACGAATGCTTTTGTGAAGACGCGCCTGTTTTCTGTTTTGAACGAACGTCTTCTTCACAGAAAATCCACCGTCATCTCTACCAATTATGATATTGAAACATTTTCAAATATATACTCAACACGAATTTTTTCCCGTGTTATGCAGAATTTTACTCTTCTGAATCTGATCGGACAAGACATTCGTGTACAAAAAGCGCTAGGAGGAAGCAAATAATGAGACAAAGCAATATGAAAGATGTGGAAACTCTTCCTGTTGGAAGACTTGCAATCATTCCCCTTGAGAGCTGTGCCTCTCTCGGAAGCAAGGTAAATCACTGGATTTCACAATGGCGTCATGAGCGCGAATCCGAGCACAAATCCACAATTGCATTTGAAGGTTACGAGAGAGATTCTTACATTGTTGGATGTTCTGCTCCAAGATTTGGTTCCGGTGAGGCAAAGGCAATGATTGATGAATCTGTCCGTGGTGATGATATTTATATTATGGTAGATGTATGCAACTATAGTATTTCTTATCGTCTTGGAAAATACACCAACCTGATGTCTCCTGACGATCATTTTCAGGATTTAAAACGTGTGATTGCGGCGATCAGCGGCAAGGCACGACGCATCAATGTCATTATGCCTTATCTTTACGAAGGCCGTCAGAGTAAACGCAGCGGTCGTGAATCGATTGACTGTGCTCTGGCACTGCAGGAACTGGTAAATATGGGTGTGGAAAATATTCTGACATTCGATGCACACGATGACCGTGTACAGAACTCCACTCCACTTCATGGATTTGAGACGATTCGCACGGCTTATCAATTCATCAAAGCACTCATTCATACAGTTCCCGATATCAAGGTTGACAGTGATCATCTGATGGTAATCAGCCCGGACGAAGGTGGTATGAACCGTGCTGTCTACATGGCCAACGTACTTGGTGTGGATATGGGTATGTTCTACAAACGCCGCGACTACTCTGTGAATCTGGAAAACGGACGCCATCCAGTTGTCGCTGACGAGTTCCTCGGCGCCGATGTAGCCGGCAAAGATATGATCATTGTAGACGATATGATTTCTTCCGGTGATACCATGCTGGAGATTGCTGCTATGCTGAAACAGAAAAACGCAGGCAGAATTTTTATGTTCTCTACCTTCGGTATCTTCACAAATGGGCTGGAAAAATTTGACAAAGCATATGAAAAAGGGCTGTTTGACTATTTATTCACTACAAACCTGATTTATCAAAGACCGGATCTTCTGGAAAAACCATATTACGTAAGCTGCGATATGAGTAAATATATTGCACTTCTGATTGATGCGCTGAATCACGATATGTCCATCAGCAGTCTGCTCAATCCAGTTGACCGTATCAATACATTCCTTGAGAAATTCCGCAATGGAGAAGTGGAATAAAATTTCTCATAAATACAGCGGGGGCTGCTTTTGCAGCCCCTGTTTTTTTACTTTAAAAATGCAAATGGTTCTTCGTCATGAATGAAATGCATAAGATGGTACGCACACATAATCGCAACTTTTTCTTCTTTCAGAATTCTCTTTACTTCCTCACGGTCAGCCAGTACAATCTCAATATCCTCAGAATCTTCCTGTCCTTCTTTGGAAATTTCCCCTGTAGCCGTTCCATACACAGTGGAACAGGATTCATCCGTCATACCAATGGTTGTAAAGTACGGTTTCTCATAACTTGGGTCTACCTCCATCGGATGAAAATCAAGACCTGTCTCTTCTTTCATTTCACGGACAGCTGCACTGTGAAATTCCTCGCCTTTTTCCACCAGACCGGCTGGAAATTCATAGATATAATCGTCAATCGTATAACGATACTGACGAACCAGCACAACTTTATCCTGTTTTTCTCCATACAGGCTGTACATGATTACACCGTCCGGAGTATTCTCTCTCGTTGTAATTTTCAGTTCGTCAATAGATTCCGCTCTCGAAGCTACAAAATATTTTCCTTTCGCTCCTGATTTCTTGGTGGTAGCCAGCTCATACATATTCAAAAAACGATTTTCCGTCGTTTTTTTCACTCCATTAATTTCCGGCATTTCGTTCCTCCCTTTCCTGAATGTGATTTCTTTTATTATACAGCAAAAGAGGCCACTGCGCTATGCAGCAACCTCTCTTTTCTTATTTATTTTATGATTTAGGTGTCAAAACCTTGATTACGGATTGTTTCGTGCTACGCACTTCCACAATCCTGCCCCCGCATTCGCAATCTATGGGGCCCCCGCCCCACTTCTTGCTCATGTGTGGGCGTGTCAATAAGGTATATCTCCACT
>JALFVM010000021.1 GCA_022787145.1 Lachnospiraceae bacterium
AGTGGAGATATACCTTATTGACACGCCCACACATGAGCAAGAAGTGGGGCGGGGGCCCCATAGATTGCGAATGCGGGGCAGGATTGTGGAAGTGCGTAGCACGAAACAATCCGTAATCAAGGTTTTGACACCTAAATCATAGTATGAAAACGTGATGAAGCTGAATTTTGAAAAGGGATTGACAGGTCTAAACTGGGGAGGTCGCGACTCATGCAAGTCACAGCCTCCCCTTGATTTTCTAAAAGGATTGAAAATAGTCATTAACCGATAATCTCTGATTTCTGTTGCGTCAGGTGGTAGTGCCACGTCGAATTAAAATTGGTGTGACTACTTTATGGATGGGAGAATCAAGAGGCTTAGGTTTGCGTTTCTTGCGCTCTTTCATCTGGGTAACAAGGATTTTCATAGCCTGATAAGCAAGTTTGTCAACTTGTTGACCGACTGTGCTGATAGGAATGATTGCCTCGTCGGAAATGGGAGAACCATCAAAACCTATCAGTCGGTAATCGTCCGGAAATTTACCATATTTTTTAAGGAGAAGATTCAAAAATGCATTGGCCAGAGTATCGTTGGAGAGAAAAACTCCTTTTCGTTTTTGGGGATAGGTTTTTTCAAGATAATCTATAACAGGCTGAAGGCGGAGTGAGATTTCGTGATAAGTGGTTCCCCAGTCATCCAGCATCAGCTCATATTCCAGATGATGTTCCTGGCAGATATCGCAAAAACCCCGAATACGATTATAGGCCGGTACATGTGAATCTATATCTACATTCATGTGAATGAGAACGTCACAGCCATTTTTGTACAGAAGGTTGGTAGCCTGTATGGCCCCCATATAATTGTCTGAGTTGACACTGCAGGTATAGAGATCCTCGCGTTCTATCGTAACAATGGGAATGTTATAGGAGGCCAGTTCTTTAGATGAAATTGTGTGGCTGAGCACAATCAGACCTTCAATTTTATAAGCCAGAAGTTCCTGTAAATATTTACGTTCTATTTCGTCATTGTCGTTACCGGCGAACACCAGAAATTTGTAACCGAAGGTTTCGTAGGTGGAAAGTAATTCATTTAAAATCTGTGCATAATAATGCATATGAAGATTTGGGACAATGATTCCTATAAATTCAGTTTTTCCATTGGCGAAGGTGCGTGCTAATTTATTTTCTTTATAATCAAGAGCAATCAGGGCATCGGAAATAATCTGTTGATTTTCCGGCGTAAGTGAATCGGGATTATTAAAATACCTGGAAATGGTTGTTTTTGAGAAGTTTGTGTATTTGGCAATATCTGCGAATGTTATGTTTTTTTGGGCCATACTTCCTCCAGTAATGATACGGTTATTTCAGAATTAAGAACAGATTCTGATATCCCCATTAGTATAGCAAAAATAGTAATTGCCTGCAATTCATAATTGGTGAAGTAACTAGTTATGTGAGAAGTAAACAAATTAAAAGGATAAAATTGAACAACATGACGATTCATAGAAAAAAGGTTGACGAACGAAGATTGCAATGGTATTGTATAAGCGCAAAGTAACTAGTTACTTAACTGGTAATTGGGAAAGCGGGAAAATCAGAGAAGGAGGTAAGCATGAAAAAAAATTGCAGGAGCAGTTATCAAGAATACAGAAGTAATGAGAAATGAGAATAACCTGTATTTTATTATAGCATAAATAAAGAATAATGAGGTGGATTATGAAACAGAATATACATGTAAAAGCACCGGGAAACTGGGTGAATGATCCGAATGGATTTATCTATTATAAAGGAATGTATCATTTGTTCTATCAGCATTTCCCCTATGCGCCGAGATGGGGAACGATGCACTGGGGACATGCAGTGAGCAAAGATCTGGTGCACTGGGAGCACAAGGGTCTTGCGCTGATTCCGACAAAGAGGGAAGACCAGAACGGATGTTTTTCCGGAAGTGCTGTGGAATGCGATGGGAAAATGCAGATATTTTATACCGGGGTGCGCTATGAGACTCCGGATCCGGAGAATATTCATTTGTGTCTGAATGACCAGCTTGTATCTTCGCAGTTAAGAATTGCATCAGAGGATGGCTTCCATTTTGATAATTTCCATGATAAGCAGATTATCATTCCTGAGATGACAGATCCTGAAATCGGTGACAGAACACACACCCGAGATCCCAAGGTATGGAGAGGGCAGGATGCCTGGTATATGGTGCTTGGAAGTACGGATAGAAGAAAAAGCGGAAAGCTGCTGTTTTATAAAAGTGAGGATCTGCATGAATGGAAATATGTCAATCAGGCGACGACAGATGAGAAACTTGGCTGGATGTGGGAATGTCCGGATTATTTTGAGACAGACGGTGCGCAGGTGCTGATCTTCTCTCCGATGGGTATTACGGAGGATGGAAAAAAGTATAAAGACCAGGCTGTCTGTACTTGTGTGAAATTTGAGGAAAAGACTTGCAGTATGGAGATTCCGGATTCATTCCAGTTCCTGGATTACGGACTGGATTTATATGCACCGCAGAGCACACTGGATGAAGAAGGGCGCAGAATGATGATTGCGTGGCTTCGTATGCCGGAACTGGAAGAAGACACGTGGAATGGAATGTTCTGTATGCCAAGAGTGGTGGAAGTAAAGAATGGGCATATCTATTTTCGACTTCATCCGTATTTGAAAAAAGCATTTTCCAGAAAAATTGAAACAGTGAAACAGGCAGCTTCGGAAGGGTATTGTATCAGCATGGAACTGCCGGAGGAAGGAAAAATTTCAGTCGGAGGTTATCAGATTCAGAGAAAAAATGGAAGAATTGTGACTGACCGTTCGAATGTTTTTCCGGAACTGAAAGAGTATCGGATGCAATTTGAATCACCGGAAGTACGAGATGGATCCCATCTTGATATTTATGTAGACAAGAATATGATTGAAATCTATATAAATGACGGCGAATATGTCATCAGTAATGCAGTCTATGGACTGAGTGAGGAAATTGAGACAAAGGAAACATATACATTGTTTACTGTGTAAACAATACAGAAGAGATATTAAGCATACAATCACAACAAAGTAAAACGGCTGTTTATCAATTTACAGATAAACAGCCGTTTGTCTACTCATGTTTATGTACATAACGTTTGATCGCCTCAAAGCTGTCGCTGCTGATGACGTGTTCAATCTTGCATGCATCGGTAGCAGCAGTCTTTTTGTCAACTCCAAGCTGCGTCAGCCATTGCGTGAGGAACAGATGACGTTCATAAATCATATCGGCAATGGCCTTGCCGGAATCAGTCAGATAGATAAATCCTGCGTCGGTAACGGTGATATGTTTTTTTTCACGAAGGTTCTTCATGGCAACGCTGACACTTGATTTTTTGAATCCAAGTTCGTTGGCGATATCCACGGAACGAACAACAGGAAGTGTTTTGCTCAATATTAAAATGGTTTCCAGATAATTTTCTGCGGATTCGTTATTACCCATAATATACTCACCTCTACTCAATAAATTGTATTTGCTCAAAGAAATACGGAATGTTTGTATCTGTGGGGACAGATACGAATTATTAACCAGTATAACATGATTTTGGTAAGTTTTCAAATCATTAAAGAGGTTTTCCTAATCAACCTAAGCAGATGAAAATCTGTCCCCTGTCCTGCGAATTTACTTATTTGTAGTTTCCTTTTCGATTAAGGTAGCTGGCACCATGCTTTCATAAGGAATATAGTTTTCCAGTGATTCAATTGCTATCTGTGCCATAAGCGAAATGTTCTGATCAATGGAAGTAATAGGCTGAATCGCATAGTTGGATACAGGTGAATTGTCGTATCCGATCAGTTCGATGGTATCTGGAATTGCAATTCCGTTTTTGATGCATTGGCGCTCAAAAAGGCTTGCAATGTCGTCATTTGAACAAAAAACACCAATTTTTTTTCCGGCATACTTTGAAATAATATGCTGAACGAGTTTTTTCATGGATTCGGTAGCCTTTGGCATGTATGGATCAGTCAAATCATTTTCAATAAAACGTTCGTAACATAAATTTCTTACCTCATATTCAAATCCAAGAATTCGCTTGAAGGAAGGCCAGTCTTCTCGAAAATCGTTATTGATATGAATGAAAACCTCACATCCGTTGCGAATCAGAAGATCTGCGGCAAGTTTTCCCCCGGTAAAATTATCATTATTGATCTGTTTAAAATTTCCCCCGGCACGTTCGATAGAAATAACAGGAACTGGAAGTCTTTCGATATCCTGGGCAGAAAGAATGTGGCTTAATAGAATGAGTCCCTTGATCCGGTAGGAAAGCAGGTTTTGAATCAGCTGCAGTTCTTCTTCTTTAGAATCATTGGAAGTATAGATGATTAAATTATAGCCTTTTTCTTTTCCGTACTTAACCAGTTGGTTCAGCAATTCGGTATAAAAGCTTAAATGCAGGTGGGGGAAAATAACCCCTACCAGATTTGATTCTCCGGTCACTAAAATACGAGCCAGATTGTCCTGCTGATAATTTAATTCTTGGATTGCAGTTTTAATCTTATTCTGCGTTTCTTGTGACAGAAGCTCAGGATGATTGAAATATCGGGAAACGGTAGTAAGAGAAACACCACTTCGTTCTGCGATATCTGTAATTTTGACTTTGCTCATGAACGGACCTCGCTTAATTTATAGTAAGATAAAAAACAATTTATTTTATATGAGAAATTATAACACAGTATGGTAAAAAGTAAAAGAAAAAATGAATATGTATTATGAAAATATTTTCATGATACATATTCATAAATATAGAAGAGATGTGAGATAAGACAACGGATATAATGCGATATTTTGTACAAAAATGACAATAAAATATTGTTGATAGTGACAAAAATGAAAGAAACATATGAAAACGTTTGACATTGAAAATTTCATAAACTATAATAAACATATCAAAAAAAGAACAGGAGGACTAAAAAATGAAAAGGAAAGTTTTAAGTATCATGCTTGCAGCGGCAATGCTGGGAACGACGTTAGTTGGATGCGGAGCAAACGGAGATGCAAAGGAATCGAAAGGCAGCGATAAGAACAGTATTACAGTTCTTGTAGAAAGTGGCTCACCGGCGGAAGCACTGGCAAAAGAAACAGCGGAAGCTTTCAAAGAGGAGACTGGATGCGAGGTTGTTATTGATGCGGTTGCCTATACCGGAATGTATGATAAGGTATCTACAGAAATTAAGGCAAAACAGGCTGCGCATGATGTGGCATGTATGGATGTCGTATGGCTGGCAGCATTCGCGGATGCAATTGAACCACTCAATGATGCAGATACCAGCGATTTCCTTCCTACATTGCAGGAGAGCGGAACGATTGACGGAAATCTTCTTGGATATCCTATGTGGGTAAATTCAAAAATATTGATTTACAGAAAAGATCTGATTCCTGAAGATAAAGTTCCGAAGACCTGGGAAGAGTATCAGGCGCTTGCAGAAGAGCTGAAAACAGATGATATGAGTGGAACAACTGTATTTGGAAGCGGTTCCGATGCAGTGTGCTCATTCCTTGATTTCGCATGCCAGGCTGGTGCTGAGGGGCTTGTGTTTGACAAAGACGGAAATGTAAATATCACAGATCAGGCTTATGTAGATGCACTGAACTTCATGGTTGAAAATGCAAATGCTGATTATACACCAGCAGATTCACTGTCCACAGCATCAACGGAGTCTCAGGAGCTTTTCACAAACGGAAAAGTTGCAATGCAGCTGAACTGGAGCCATCAGTATCCGGCAGCAGTAGCAGCCCTTGGAGCTGACAAAGTAGGCTGTGCACCGATGATCGGTGGAAGTGCCGGCGTGGGAGCAACGACAGGACCATGGTATGAATGTGTCATGAAGAGTTCTGAGAACAAAGAAATGGCTAAAAAATATGTAGAATTCATGTATGATCACAATGCAGATTACATGGATCTTACATTAAAAATTGCGGGAAGAACATCTGTATATGAAGAAGCTGGAAAAGAAGCCGGCAACGAGCATACGACTGCAGTTCTTGAGACATTAGGAGCAGCACAGTCACAGGCAAGACCGATGGTAACTACATGGGCACAGATTGAGGAAGTTCTGATAGGTGTCGTAGAATCCTGCTTAGGCGGAGCTGATGTAAATGAGACATTAGAAGCTGCAAAGGCTGAAATTGAGGCGATCGGTAAGTAATAAAAGCAACTGTGTAAACAGATGAAACAATCATCAGGGTGATTCCGGAAGTTGTTGACAACAGAAGGAATCACCTGTGTAAAGAAAGGTGGTAAGTGGGAATGAGACTGATTTCAAAGAAAACCTTATTATTATTCTTTCTGCCGGGTGCAATATTTATGGGTGCATTCCTTATATATCCAATCTTAACGATGGTAATGGACAGTTTCTATGAAATTGGAATTACAGGTGAAAAAACATTTATCGGTCTTGGAAATTATATTCATGCATTTACAGCAGGCGGCTTTTTGAAACAGTTAAAAAATACACTGGTATATATCGTGATCGCTGTAGGCGTTGAGACTGCAATTGGTTTATTATTTGCTTTATTTTTTGAATTGGATTATAAAGGAAGCAAAATTATCCGTTCGTTTATGATGGCCCCTCTTATGATCGCTCCATTGGTAGCAGGTCTTACCTGGAAATTAATGATGAGTTCCAGTTTTGGAATTATTAATGAGCTTCTGACGAGAATTGGTATTTTATCAAGCAGCAGTGATATCCTCTGGCTTGCAGATGAAAAATGGTCTCTGCTTGCATGTTGCATTGCAGATATCTGGCTGACAACACCATTTATGATGCTGATGATACTGGCTGGTCTGCAGGGGTTGGATTCCAGTATGTTAGAAGCTGCGAAAATAGATGGAGCAAGTTTGATCCAGCAGATATTTGCGATTAAGCTTCCGGTGATCAAACCCGTTTTGCTGACTGCATTGTCCGTGAGAATTATTGATGCGGCCAGAACCTTTGATATTATCTGGGCGATGACGGAAGGCGGACCGAACAGTTCTTCCGAGACCATTAGTATTATCATCTACAAGACTTTGACCAGATATAACGATATTGGCTATGCGAGCGCAATGGCAGTGGTATTTATTGCAGTATTGGTAATCTTCACATTAGTATTCATGCAGAGTTTATGGAATCCGAAAAAAAAGAATAGCTGATTGGTTTGTTAGGAGGCGAAAAAAGTGAAGAAAAAAGGTGAAATCGGGAAAAAGCTGGGAATTGGTTTATCAGTCATTCTCACGATATTCTGGCTTTTCCCATATATATATGTAGTGTGTTGTGCATTCAAACCGGGTGCAGAAGTAATCGCAGTTCCACCCAAGTTCTTCCCAAAGGTATTCTCAATTGAAAACTTTTCGGGTCTGCTTGAAAGAATGGATGCACTCAAATATCTCTTAAACAGTTTGAGTGTTGCCTTGATCAGTACCATCATTGCCTTGATCCTGGGTTCACTTGCAGCGTATGCGATTCAGCGTTCCGGTGCAAAATTGTCAGTTGCGTTAGTCGTTTTGGTTTTATGCCTGAAAATGATTCCTACTTCCAGTATTGTAGTGCCGATTTACGAATTGATCTGTAACCTTGGGCTGTATGATACAAAGATTGCTCTGATTATTGTATATGCAGCCATTAATATGCCATTTGTCATGTGGACGATGTTGAGTTTTTATGAAGGAGTTCCAACCACACTGGACGAAGCAGCTTTTATGGATGGCGCAAGCAGTTTACAGACCTTCCGAAAGGTTATTTTGCCCATTTGCAAGCCTGGTCTTGCTACCGCATTTATTTTTACACTCTTCCTTGCATGGAATGATTTCCTTGTTGCACTGTTATTGACGAGTACAAATGCAAAGACATTTACAGTTGGACTGGCAGGATTTTTATCAGCCTATAATCTGGATCTGGGTCCGATGTGTGCAGGTGCATTTTTATTTAGTTTCCCTGTAATGGTGATTTCACTTGCTGCACAAAGATATATTGTTCAGGGAATGACTGCCGGAGCGGTCAAAGGTTAAATATTATGCCTGGGATTGGAAATGACCTGCTGATTTTTGGTGGACTTTAGAGGAGGACTTATTAATGACAAATAAAAATTATTATGACGTAACAGAATGGAATGTTGGAAATCCTTATGAAGATATAGGAGAGGTGATCAACAGCATTCTTGCTGATATTAAAAAAAGACAAGTGGATTCCGATTTTGAGGAAGGCGGAAAACCGGGCGCAGTCATTTATATTCCGTCAGGGGATTACCATCTTCGGACTCAGGTAGTAATCGATATAAGCTATTTGAAAATCATGGGCTCCGGGCATGGATTTGTATCCTCCAGCATCCGTTACAATCTTCCGGAGAAGGAATGGGAGGATCTGCATGAAGTGTGGCCCGGAGGAAGCCGTATTCTTGTAGACTTGACACCGGATCCTGAAAAAGAATCAGCAGGAGCAGCGTTTTATGTTGAGCGAAACGGAAATCCAAGAATCAGTTCTGTGGAATTTGAAAATTTCTGCATCGACGGGCTGCATTTTGTGGATGATGGTTCTGGTATTGAAAATGTGGAAAATACATATACAAACGGGAAGACAGGTATTTACATTGCCAGTGCCCAGGATTCATTCCGGATTAACGGTATGGGATTCGTGTATTTAGAGCATGGAATCACGATTTATCATGCAGATGCACTGTCCATTCATGATAATTTCATAGCAGAATGCGGTAACTGTATCGAATTGCGGGGATGGGGACAGGCATCAAAAATAACGGATAATCTGATGGGAGCTGGTTATAAGGGATACTCCATTTTTGCACAGAATTTTGGAGGACTTTTGATCAATGCAAACAACATTTTTCCGCGTGGCACAAGCAGTGTTCATTTTGATACTGTGGCACGGTCTGTGATAACGGGCAACCGATTTCATTCATTCTATCCGGGAATGCTTGTGTTTGAAGGGAACTGCTCAGAAAATATGGTTTCTTCGAATCATTTTTTACGTGACAATGAGCCGTGGGCACCTTTGCTTGGATTTGATAATGGCTTAGATGATTTGTATGGACTTTTGCATATAAATGGTAATTATAATTCTGTCATTGCCAATCATATTTCAGAAAGCATATCGATGGAATCAATCAAGCCATCCGGTGCGAAGCCTGTAATCATACGTGTTGTTTCCGGTAAGGGAAATTATATTTCAAATAATCATATTGTTGCCACTACTGAGACGGCAGATATGCATACAGAAGCATCGGATTCCTGTTTCTCAGCACAGGTGAATGCCTTGACCAGCACAGACAAACGGATCGCACTTGATGTAACAGCAGTGCTGGTAGAAAAAGAATCGGTTCAAAATACAATTCTTGATTCCGGAAGCGATAAGCAGGTTATTCTGGACAGGCAGGTAAATGCGTTTAGAGCCACACC
>JALFVM010000028.1 GCA_022787145.1 Lachnospiraceae bacterium
AGTGGAGATATACCTTATTGACACGCCCACACATGAGCAAGAAGTGGGGCGGGGGCCCCATAGATTGCGAATGCGGGGCAGGATTGTGGAAGTGCGTAGCACGAAACAATCCGTAATCAAGGTTTTGACACCTAAATCATAATGAAAAAAGCTGACCTCAAATGGTCAGCTTTTTTGTATGTTTTTATGGCAGCGGCGGACGCCACTGGCTGTAAGTATGTTCTTTCTGTACGGTAGGCAACGCATAGATGTGCGCCTCCTCCACACCGTTGAGGATACGGAGTCCTCCAAAGGCAAGTGCCTCCATCTCGTTTTCTCCCGGCATCACAACCACAGGAGCGATAAAACCTACGTATTCTTCGACACGCTTTGTCAGCATCTTTGATCTTGCCACTCCGCCCGTCAAAATAATCGCATCACAGTTGCCTTTCAGCACGATGGATAAAAGACCGATTCCTTTTGCGATCTGATACGCCTGCGCCTGGAACACGAGGTCTGCATGCTCGTCTCCATTTTGGATCATCTTCTCAATCTCACGGCAATCGCTTGTGCCAAGGTGTGCATACATGCCGCCTTTTCCGCGCACCATCTTTTTCATGTCGTTTCTTGTGTAATCTCCGGAATAACACATGCGAATCAGCTCCAGAGAAGGCACACTTCCGGCACGCTCCGGTGAGAACTGTCCATCATCGTCTCCCAGTGAATCGATGATTTTCCCCTGCGAATGCACGCTGGCAGACACACCGCCTCCCAGATGCGCCACAATCAGATTCAGCTTGTTGTAATCCAACCCGTTTTCTTTCGCATAGCGAAGTGCCATCGCACGGCTGTTGAGCACGTGACAGAAGCTCTGTCTCGTAATCTTTGGAATTCCCGTCACCTGTGCTACCGGCGGCAGCTCACTGGAGGTCACCGCATCGTAGATGTAGGCTGGTTTTCCATAGGCATCCCCGATTAATTTCCCCAGCATACCGCCCAGGTTTGAGGCGTGAGGAGAACTGATCTTATCGCTTTCCAGTGCATAAAACAGCTCATCATTCATCCGGTAACCTCCGGTATGAAGACCGGGAACCAGACCGCCGCGCCCCATAATGGCCGCCAGCTCTTCTCCCTTGATTTTGTTGCGTTCCATAAATTCCCGGATGACATTCATGCGATACGGAATCTGATCCGGTATCTTTTCAAAAGCTGCCAGCTCGCTGGCCTGATGCTCGATGTTTTCCTGTACCACACACTCCCTGTCTTCATAGAAAGCCAGCTTCGTGCTGGTAGAACCAGGATTTAAAATCAACTGCTTCAAGGACATATGCATCCCTCCGTTTCTCAGAAACAAACAGTTACCATTTTTTCGTTTATTTGAATTCTTCCATCAGTTTGGCAAATGCCGGAAGAGAATTCTGAATACACTCATAAGATACACAATATGCCAGACGTACATATCCAGGGCATGCGAAGGAGCTTCCCGGTACCATCAAAATGTTGTATTTCTTTGCTGCTGCGACAAATTCTTTCTCATCCGGAACCGGTGATTTCACAAAGAGATAGAACGCACCCTGCGGTTTGATGCATTCCAGACCTACGTTTTTCAGTCCTTCGTATAAGGTTGTACGGTTTCTGTCATAATATTCCAGATTTACCTGGCAGTCCACACATCTTGCGATTACCTTCTGAATCAGGGACGGTGCGTTTACAGAACCGCTGACACGGTTGGCAATCGATGCCGCTGCAATCACTTCTTCGCTTCCGTCCACCTCATCCGGAATGACCAGATAGCCAATACGCTCTCCCGGAAGAGACAGAGATTTGCTGTAAGAATAGCCAACAACTGTGTTGTCGTAATATTTTGTCAGATACGGAACTTCTACGCCGTCATATGCCAGTTCACGGTAAGGCTCGTCTGAAATCAGATAAATCACACTGCCGAACTCTTTCTGTTTTGCTTCCAGAATGGCTGCCAGCTTTTTGATTGTCTCCTCGGAATACACAACACCGGTCGGATTGTGCGGTGTGTTTACGATGACTGCTCTTGTGTTTGCAGTGATCTTCTGCTCCAGTTCCTCGAGATTCGGCTGGAAGGTAGAAGTATCCGGAGAAACCTCAACCAGTTTGCCGTCGTAATTGCGCACATAAGAACCATACTCCAGAAAGTAAGGTGCAAATACGATAACCTCTTCTCCCGGATTCAGGATCGTTTTTAAAATAACATTTAATCCGCTTGCTGCACCAACAGTCATAATCAGGTTTTTTGCAGCAAAGTTTGTACCAAAACGGCGATTCAAAGATTCTGCGATTGCCTGGCGTACATCCTCAAATCCTGCATTGCTCATATATCCGTGAAGCACAACCGGATCTTCCTTTGTCACCAGATCGATAATCGCCTCTTTTACTTCCTCCGGAGCCGGAACGTTCGGATTTCCAAGGCTGAAATCATATACATTTTCTGCACCATATTTTGCACGGAGTTTATTGCCTTCCTCAAACATAGCGCGGATGGCTGAGTTATTATTTACAAGTGGTTTCATTTTTTCTGATATCATAACAATCCCTCCTGTCTGTTCAATTTTGAACATCTGATTTTCTTTTATAAATATGATTTAGGTGTCAAAACCTTAATTACGGATTGTTTCGTGCTACGCACTTCCACAATCCTGCCCCCGCATTCGCAATCTATGGGGCCCCCGCCCCACTTCTTGCTCATGTGTGGGCGTGTCAATAAGGTATATCTCCACTTACATGCAAGCATGACGTGGAGAATACCTTTTGACACT
>JALFVM010000084.1 GCA_022787145.1 Lachnospiraceae bacterium
GTAAGGCTGCAGACTATTATCGGAGATGACATCCCCGGAAAAATAGTGCGCGAGCACTGTCGAAAATATGGGATTGATCTGAACGAAGGAAATTCTGATGGAATCCCTACGGGACTGAATGTTGTACTGGTGCAGAAAAACGGGGAGCGTAATTTCCTGACAAATCCGCAGAGTACACTTCGAAAATTAACGAGGGAGCATATCAGGCTTCCGTTTCCAAAAGAGACGAAAATTGTAAGCTTTGCCAGTATTTTTGTGTTTCCGCATTGGAAAGATGAGGAATTGTCCTGGCTGTTTCGTCAGGCAAAGGAGCAGGGCGCGATTGTCTGTGCCGATATGACAAAATGTAAAAATCAGGAAACTGTAGAAGATCTGCAAAAAACACTTCCCTATGTGGATTATCTGCTTCCAAATTATGAGGAGGCATCTATGTTTACCGGTGAGACGGAGATTGAGCGGATTGCGGATGTACTGCTGGATGCAGGAGTAAAAAATGTCGTGATTAAGTGGGGCAGCAGAGGCTGTTATATCAAAAATCGTGAGACAAAGTTAACGATACCGGCGGTCTTTGGTGTGGACTGTGTGGATACCACAGGAGCAGGTGACAGTTTTGCGGCAGGCTTTCTGTATGGACTGTATCAGGGATATACATTAGAACAGTGTGGGAAGATTGCCAATGCCTGCGGTGCTCTGGCGGTGCAGAAGCTTGGAGCGGCGGAGGGCATTGACAATTTTGCTCAGGTAGAGCAGGTATTAAGGAGCATGGAACATCGGTGAAGAGAAAGCGTCTTCATCTAAAGAAAAATAGTGCATGAAGTTTTCGGCTGCGTCAGAGGCCGGAAGCTGTTCATTGTGTACCAGGACAAGCTGTCGTTTTGGCAGCTTGTCTTTTAATTTGAGGACAAACAGCTCCTTTGGAGCATTAAAAAGCATAAAATCCGGAACGGACGCAATGCCAAGTCCGATATCTGCCAGATCGATGAGCAAATCGTTGCTGTTTAATTCGACCTCCGGAGAAAGATGCAGATTTTGTTTTTCAAAAATCTGATGGAGAAATTCACTGGTGGTACTGTTTTGTTCCAGCATCAAAAGTGGATATTCTGTCAGATCACCAAGGGAAAGTTCCTGATTTTCGAGTGGAAAATGCGTTCTGTTCGCGACGAAGACATCCTGAAATTCCCGAAGAACCTGACTGGTGTAGACATTTTTTTTCAGGCGTGAGTTGGGTGCATTTACCACCACAAAATCGACCTGGCCGCTTTCCAGAAGATCAATGCAGCCAAGCGAAGTCTGATTCATGACGCGAATGTGTGCATCTGGAAATTCTTTATGAAAACGATTCAGATAAGGCACCAGAAAATAGCGGCAGATCGTGTCACTGGCCCCGATGCGAAGAAGGCCGCCGGAGGAATTCTTCTGGGTCAGCTGCGCTTCTCCGTTTCGGATCATATGAATGGCGGGTTCAATATGGCGAAAGAGCAGTTCCCCTTCTGCGGTCAGTTTTACTTTTTTTGTGCTTCGGATAAAAAGCTGCTGTCCAAGCTTTTGTTCGAGTGTTTTCACTGACTGGCTCACGGCTGATTGGGAGATAAAAAGCTGGCGGGAAGCCTCTGAAAAACTCAAGGTTGAGGCCACGCAGTAAAATACTTTGTATAATTCATAACTGATATCCATATAGAATCCTCCGGACTTATCTGATTTTCTATTAGTATAAATAATAAATAATATAAGACATATTAATTTTACTAATGATATGGAGTATGGTACTATAAATCGTAAGAAAATACAAGTGTGTCACTTGGTTTTTCGATTCAGGGACACTGATAACATTTGATGAAATCAAAAAAGGAGATTAAGATGAGCAACGTAAGACGAGTATACGTGGAAAAAAGACCTGATTTTGCCGTTGCGGCAAAAGATTTAAAGCATGAAATCAGCAGCTACCTCGGAATCAAATCCGTAACTGCAGTTCGTGTACTGATTCGCTACGATGTGGAGAATATTTCCGATGATGTATTTGAGAAAGCGTGTCATACCGTATTTGCGGAGCCTCCGGTAGATGATTTATATCTGGAGAAATTTGACGCAGCTGAAAATTCACACATTTTCTCAGTAGAGTATCTGCCGGGACAGTTTGACCAGAGAGCAGATTCTGCTGTTCAGTGCGTGCAGTTTTTGAATGAAGATGCACAGCCGATTATCCGTTCGGCAACTACTTATGTGATTGAGGGAGACATTTCCGAGGAGGAGTTTGCAGCAATCAAAAATCACTGTATCAACCCGGTAGATTCCCGTGAGACAGGCGCTGCAAAACCAGAAACACTGGTAACGGTATTTGATGATCCTGCAGACGTTATGATTTTTGACGGCTTCCAGGATATGCCTGAGGCTCAGCTCAAAGAACTGTACAGCTCTTTGAATCTGGCTATGACATTCAAGGATTTCCAGCATATTCAGAATTATTTTAAAGGAGAAGAGAAGCGTGATCCTTCTATGACAGAGATTCGTGTATTGGATACTTACTGGTCTGACCATTGCCGTCATACAACCTTCTCCACAGAGCTGACAGATGTAAAATTTGACGAGGGTGACTACAAAGAGCCAATCGTAAAAACATATGAAAAATATCTGGCTGACAGAGAGGTTCTCTACAAAGGAAGAGATGACAAATTTGTCTGCCTGATGGATCTGGCGTTGATGGCTATGAAGAAACTCAAAGCAGAGGGTAAACTGCAGGATCAGGAAGAGTCTGATGAGATCAATGCCTGCAGTATCGTTGTTCCGGTCGATGTAGATGGAAAAGAAGAAGAGTGGTTGATCAACTTTAAAAACGAGACACACAATCATCCGACAGAGATTGAGCCTTTCGGTGGTGCTGCTACCTGTCTTGGCGGTGCAATCCGCGATCCGCTTTCCGGACGTACCTATGTATACCAGGCTATGCGTGTGACTGGTGCTGCTGACCCGACTGTTTCTGTAAAAGAGACCTTAAAAGGAAAACTTCCTCAGAAAAAATTGGTAAGAAGTGCTGCTCACGGATACAGCTCCTATGGTAACCAGATTGGTCTGGCAACCGGTTATGTAAAAGAGATTTATCATCCGAACTATGTGGCAAAACGTATGGAAATCGGTGCCGTTATGGGTGCTGCTCCGAGACGTGCCGTTATCCGTGAGAATTCGGATCCGGGCGATATCATCATCCTTCTGGGAGGACGTACGGGACGTGACGGTATCGGTGGTGCGACCGGTTCTTCCAAAGTACACACAGAGGCATCCATTGAAGTCTGCGGTGCAGAGGTACAGAAAGGTAATGCGCCGACGGAGCGTAAGATTCAGCGTATGTTCCGCCGTGAGGAAGTCAGCTATATCATCAAAAAATGTAACGACTTTGGTGCAGGCGGTGTCTCCGTAGCAATCGGAGAGCTGGCAGCAGGTCTTCGTGTCGATCTGGATAAAGTTCCGAAAAAATATGCCGGTCTCGATGGCACAGAAATTGCAATTTCTGAGTCTCAGGAGCGTATGGCAGTTGTTGTAGATCCGAAAGATGTTGATCAATTCCTTGGCTATGCAAATGAAGAGAACCTGGAGGCAATTCCGGTTGCTGTTGTAACAGAGGAGCCACGCCTTGTTCTCGTATGGAGAGGAAAAGAAATCGTAAATATTTCCCGTGCATTCCTGGATACCAACGGTGCGCATCAGGAGACAACCGTTGAGGTTGAGATTCCAAACAAAGAAGGTAATTTATTTGAAAAGCGTCCAGATGTGCCGGATGTAAAAGCAAAATGGCTGGAGACATTGGCGGATTTGAATGTATGCTCCCAGAAGGGTCTCGTGGAAATGTTCGACGGTTCCATCGGTGCAGCGAGCGTATTCATGCCTCACGGCGGAAAATATCAGCTGACAGAGACACAGTCTATGGTGGCAAAAGTTCCTGTATTAAACGGCAAGACAAACACGGTAACTATGATGAGCTACGGCTTCGATCCATATCTGTCTTCCTGGAGCCCATATCACGGAGCTGCTTATGCGGTGACAGAATCGGTAGCAAAAATCGTAGCGACCGGTGGTGATTATAAGAAAATCCGTTTCACATTCCAGGAATACTTCCGTCGTATGACCGAAGATCCAAAGAGATGGAGCCAGCCATTCGCGGCACTGCTTGGTGCCTATGCAGCTCAGCTTGGATTTGGTCTTCCTTCTATCGGTGGAAAAGACAGTATGTCTGGTACTTTCAACGAGATCGATGTACCTCCGACACTGGTTTCCTTCGCTGTTGATGTGGCAAAACTGCAGGATGTGATCACACCGGAGCTGAAAAAAGCAGGAAACAAACTCGTATGGCTGCGTGCACCGAAGGATGCGTATGACCTTCCGGATTATGCGGCTGTTATGGATCAGTATGAGAAACTGCACAATGACATTCAGGCAGGCAAGGTCGTTTCTGCTTATGCACTGGATCGTCATGGTATTGCTGCCGCTGTTTCTAAGATGGCATTTGGTAATGCGATGGGCGTGAAGATTGAGCACAATCTGGATCCGAGAGACTTCTTTGCACCGGGATTTGGCGACATCATCTGTGAAGTTGTGGACGGCAAGGTTGGAGAACTCTCCATCACTTATACAGTAATCGGTGAAGTCACAGAGGATGGAAAATTCTCTTATGGAAACACAGAAATCACATACGACGAGGCTCTTACTTCCTGGAAAGGTACTCTGGAGAGAGTATTTAAGACGGTTTCTTCTGAGGAAGGAAAAGAAAAACCAGCCTGCGAGAATGCTCTTTATGATACAAAGAACATTTATGTATGCAAGAACAAAGTGGCAAAACCACGTGTATTTATCCCGGTATTCCCTGGAACCAACTGCGAGTACGACAGCACACGTGCCTTTGAGCGTGCAGGGGCAGAAGTAGATGTTAAAGTATTCAAAAACCTGACAGCAGAAGATATCCGTGATTCCGTAGAACTGTTTGAGAAATCCATTAATCAGGCACAGATGATTATGTTCCCAGGCGGATTCTCTGCAGGTGATGAGCCGGATGGTTCCGCGAAATTCTTTGCGACAGCATTCCAGAATGCGAAGATCAAAGAGGCTGTTATGAAGCTGTTAAATGAGAGAGATGGTCTTGCTCTTGGTATCTGTAATGGATTCCAGGCACTGATTAAGCTTGGCCTTGTTCCTTACGGCGAGATCTGCGGGCAGAAGGAAGATTCTCCGACACTGACTTATAACACAATCGGCCGTCACATCTCCAAGATGGTTTACACAAAGGTAGTCAGCAACAAATCTCCATGGCTGCAGCTGGCTGAGCTTGGCGGTGTATACTGCAACCCTGCTTCTCATGGTGAGGGACGTTTTGTTGCCAACGATGCGTGGATTAAGAAACTGATGGAAAACGGTCAGATCGCGACACAGTATGTAACAGCTGACGGTGAACTGTGCCAGAGCGAAGAGTGGAACGTAAATGGTTCTTACTTCAACATCGAGGGTATCACAAGTCCAGACGGACGTGTTCTTGGTAAAATGGCTCACAGCGAACGTCGTGACGATGGTGTGGCAATGAATATTTACGGTGAGCAGGATATTAAGATTTTCGAGTCTGGTGTTGCTTACTTTAAATAAAAAAATGTAAATATACAAAAAAGCCTGTTTGTTTTGGAAACAGGCTTTTTTTTCATTGATTAAAATAGAATAAGACAAATAAAATAGTACAAAAATTAAAAATATCAAAACTTTTTGAATAATATATTTTACAGTTGCAATTTGTTGCTTACATTTTTCGCTGGGATTCGATATAGTAGAATTAACTTCTGCAGAAGAGCAGCGGCACTTGCATTCCTGTCTGGTAGTTCTTACCGTTTGATGCAAGTGCCGCTGTATTTTTTTCTTACAAAAATTTAGATAACAAAAAATCCTGTAGATATAATCTACAGGATCAAGTAGCGAGAGGGGGATTCGAACCCTCGACACTACGGGTATGAACCGTATGCTCTAGCCAACTGAGCTATCTCGCCATATTCTCTTTCGGTATGGGACCTATAGGGCTCGAACCTATGACCCTCTGCTTGTAAGGCAGATGCTCTCCCAGCTGAGCTAAGATCCCATATCTTTTTTCTTATCAACCGCTCATCGCCGTCGACTTGTATATAATAACCTGTTATGCGCTAAATGTCAACACCTTTTTTCAAAAAAATTTAAATTTTTTTGATTGTGTGTTCAGATGCGAAAAAACAAGTCGGAAAGAACAGAAACAAGTTTGCAATTTTAGAAGGAAAATGGTTAAATAGTGGTAATGTGAGAGAGGTAGGAGAAGAATATGATAAAAATATTTCTTGTAGAAGATGAGGTGGTCTTGAGGAATGCAATCAAGAACAGCATTCACTGGGAAAGGGAAGGATATGAATTTGTGGGGGAGGCAAGTGATGGAGAACTGGCTTATCCGTTAATTTTGAAATCAAAGCCGGATATTTTGATCACGGATATCAAAATGCCTTTTATGGATGGACTGGAATTGAGCAAGGCGGTAAAAAAAGAAATGCCGGAGATTAAGATTCTGATTTTAAGTGGGTACAATGATTTTGAATATGCACAGCAGGCAATCAGTATCGGGATTACAGATTATTTACTGAAGCCTATATCAGCGGAGAAGCTTCTGGAGGCAATTGGAAATGTATCGGAGGAAATAAAAAAAGAGAGAGAAGATAAGGAACTGCTCAGACGGTATGCGGAGGAAATGAAGGAAAATACGGAAATCGAGAAAAATCAGTTTTTCACGCGTATGTTGAAAGAATCTCTTTCGATTACAGAGGCATTGGAGCAGGGGCGAAGTCTGGGTCTGGAACTGAGTGCGGAGTGCTACAATGTGGTTCTGTTTAAAATCCTTGATGACGGAAGTCGGAGAAAAGATGGGGAACAGGAAGTGGAAGCGTGGGTACAGGTGGAAAGTTACATACATTCTATGGAGCATGTCTGCTGCTTTCAAAGAGGTGTGGAAGGCCTGGCTTTTCTTTGTATGGGAGATGGTGAAGAACAGGTAAGAGAAAAAATTGAGGAGATTCGAAAAGGCCTGGCGATGATTTTGAAGCTGTATCCAAAACAAAAATATTTTGGTGGAATTGGAAAACCAGTGACACGGCTTAGAAATCTGAAGGATTCTTTTCATGAGGCAGAACGGGCATTTGCAGGACGTTTTACGGCACTGCCAAACCAGATTGTGTACCAGAGTGAATTGTGTTCGGGCGGTGATTCTGGGGAAGAGCCAAATGTACAGGGGCTTGGTTCTGTCGAGTTTATTCGTGAGATGGTTGCAAAATTTTTGCGGAACGGCACGGAGGAGGAGCTTTCTGCTTTTATCAAAGCCTGTTTCGAAACACATATGCAAGATAAGCTGCATTCGCTGATGATGCGCCAGTATATCGCCATGGATATTTATATTATGATTGTATCGTTTGGAGAAGAACTGAATATCACGCAGGCGGATATTGAGAGGGAATGTGGAGAGATGAAAACTGTGTCGGAACATATCGGAGATGTAGAGGCGATGAAGGCTTATGTAGAGCAATTGATCCGCGGGATGCTTGTGCTTCGTGATACGGCCTCCGGAAGACGTTATTCGGATATTATCGAGAGTGCGCAGAAGTATATATTGAATCATTATATGTCGGAGACAATTTCGCTGAATGCGGTAGCTGCCAGTGTGAATATGAGCCCCAGTTATTTCAGTTCTATTTTTCGCCAGGAAGTGGGAAAAACTTTTGTGGAGTATCTGACAGAAATACGGATGGAAAAGGCGAAGGAACTTCTGATGTGCTCATCCAAGAAAACTTCGGAGATCGGGTATGAGGTGGGATACAAGGATTCTCATTATTTTAGCTATATTTTCAAGAAGACACAGAAATGCACACCAAAAGAATATCGTGCGAGAGGTAAAATGTAAATGAAAGAACAAAAAAAACGTTTTATGCACAAGCTTTCTCTGAATAAAAGGCTGGCATTGGTTACGCTGCTGATTCTGATTCCAATGATTACACTGGTGGGATATCTTTTGTATTTGCTCAACGATACGAATCAGGCATTCGGCAATGTTACGGAGAGTATTACCTATGCGAACAATTATTCGACAGAATTCCGGGAGAGAATGGATTACAGTATGTATCTGGCCGTGATTCGCGGGGAACCGGTATCAATGCTGGAAGAAGGTAGGGTTACGGTCAACGGTGTAAAAATTGTCAATCCTTATTCGTATATTGAGGAGCTGGATCAGGCTTTTGATATAATGGAGGAGATTGCTACCGTATCCAGTAACAAAAATCTTGCCACCCGCATGCAGAGGACGTTAAATTCCCTGAGCAGAAAAGTGAAGGAAATCGATGAGAATATGGACAAGTCTGTGAATTACGATGAGAATCTGGCTATTCTGCGAGGGGATATTTATGGGCTGACTGAAATTATCGAAGGTGGCATTCAGGACTATATATCGGCGGAAAATGCACATTTTTCTATTATCCGGGATGAAATGGTGGAACAGTGCAGGACGGCATTTCAGATTTGCTTTCTGATTGTGGTAGCGGTATCTTTCTTTGCATGGATGTTGTCGATGATGGCCTCCAGAAGTGTGACAAGACCAATCCGACAATTGTGTGATATGGCAAAGTTGCTGGCAAAAGGTGATTTCTCTGCAAGAACCGATACAGAGGCGGAAGATGAGATCGCAGTGCTGACGACAAGTTTTAATGATATGGCAGGAAAAATCGGAAATCTTGTTGAGAATATCAAAACAGAGCAGGCAAATCTGCGCATGACAGAGACGAAATTGATGCAGGCACAGATCAATCCTCATTTTCTGTATAATACGCTGGACACGATTATGTGGCTGGCTGAGGCAAAGCAGACAGAAGATGTCGTGTCGATGGTTACCTGGCTGTCAGACTTCTTTCGTACTACACTCAGTAAGGGGCAGGATTACATTACGGTGGAAGAAGAAAAAAATCATATTGACAGTTATTTAAAGATTCAGCATTTTCGTTATCAGGATATTCTGGAATATGAAATAGACATAGAGGAAGAGATTTATGACTATATGATTCCGAAACTGACGTTACAGCCTCTGGTCGAAAATGCCCTGTATCATGGAATCAAATTGAAACGGGGAATGGGTAAAATTCTGATTCAGGGATTTCAAAAGGGAGAGCGATTAATTTTTCGGGTGATTGATAACGGAAAAGGTATGGATGAAAAGACACTGAATGAACTGCGCAAGAGGATTGCAGGTCTGGAATCTGCGTCGGATGGAGGATTTGGGCTGTCGAATGTGAACCAGCGGCTCCAGTATTATTTCGGAGAAGAATATGGAGTATTTCTGGAAAGTGAAGAAAATGTGGGAACAGAGGCAACGATTATTACGGGAGCGAAAAAAAACATAACTTTATCGTAAAAAATCACACTTTTTTGAAATGTGAGGTTAAATTCAAAAAAATATCAACCATTTACCGAGAATCCTCCGTATTTTTTTCAAAAAATATTTGATAAGATAAGACCATCAAAACAAGGGGGAAACCCGAAAATAAAAACCAGGAGGAAACGAGAAATGAAAAGAAAAGTAGTAAGCACATTATTATGCGCAGCGATGGTATCTACCATGTTAGTTGGATGCGGCGGCGGAGCTGATAATGCAGCTTCTGGAGATGCGGCAGCAACAGAGGAGGGCGGCGATGCAGCAGAAGGCGGCACGATTACCGTCGGATTTTCTCAGGTAGGTGCAGAGTCTGACTGGCGTACAGCAAACTCTGAGTCTATGAAATCTACATTCTCTGAGGAGAACGGATATGAGCTGATTTTTGATGATGCCCAGCAGAAACAGGAAAACCAGATTACTGCAATCCGTAACTTCATTCAGCAGGAAGTTGACTACATCGTACTTGCACCTGTAACAGAGACTGGTTGGGATACTGTTCTTCAGGAAGCAAAAGATGCTGACATTCCTGTAATCATTGTTGACCGTATGGTAGATGTATCGGATGACAGCCTTTACACAGCATGGGTTGGTTCCAACTTCGAGCTGGAAGGCAAAAAAGCCTGTGCATGGCTGAACGCATACGCAGAAGCAAAAGGAATGGATGAGATCAACATCGTTGATATTCAGGGTACCATCGGTGCTTCTGCTCAGATTGGACGTACAAAAGGTCTGGAAGATGCAGCTGCCGAGTATGGATGGAACATTCTGGCAATGCAGACTGGTGAGTTTACACAGGCAAAAGGACAGGAAGTTATGGAGTCCATGCTGAAACAGTATGACAACATCAACGTAGTATACTGCGAGAACGACAATGAGGCATTTGGTGCAATTGATGCAATCGAAGCAGCAGGTAAGACAGTTGGTCCGGATGGAGATATTCTGGTTATGTCCTTCGATACAACAAAAGCTGGTATCACAGATACATTAGATGGAAAAATCATCTGCAACACAGAGTGCAACCCATTGCATGGTCCTCGTGTAGAAGAAATCATCAAGAAACTGGAAGCTGGCGAAGAAGTAGAGAAACAGGCCTATGTAGAAGAAGGTATTTTTGCTCACGGTGGAGATGTAGCAGAAGTTGAAATCGATGGCGAGAAATTTGAGGTAACAGAAGTTACACAGGAAGTCATTGATGCACGTGCATACTAAAAGAAGTTATACATAATCAAAGCTCAGATTTGGCGTATAGCTGTTAATTAAAGACGGGCGTGGTGAGATAGTCGGGAGGACTGACCGAATATGTTGCTGCGCCTTCTTTATGACAAAAATGAGAAAAAATGAAAAGTAACAGTTGACATTTGAATGAAGAAAGCGGGTGAGACCAAATGGAGAATAAGATTGTATTAACCATGCGAGATATCTCCAAGACATTCCCTGGTGTAAAGGCACTGCAGCATGTGGACTTTACGCTTCGCCAGGGAGAAATCCATGCACTGATGGGAGAAAACGGTGCCGGAAAATCAACATTGATTAAAGTTTTGACAGGTGTACATGAATTTGAATCTGGTGAAATTAAGATGGAAGGTGAGAGTGCTCCAATCATCAATAGATCGCCACAGGATGCCCAGTCACATGGAATCAGTACCGTGTATCAGGAAGTAAACCTGTGTCCGAATCTGACGGTGGCAGAGAACCTGTTTATTGGACGTGAACCTCGAAAAGCAGGATTTATTGACTGGAAGACGATGAACAAAAAATCAGACAAACTCCTGAAAGATCTGGGCATTGAGGCATCTGCCACACAGAAACTCGAAGAATGCTCTCTGGCAAAACAGCAGATGATTGCCATTGCGCGTGCCGTCGATATGAAATGTCGTGTGCTGATTCTGGATGAGCCGACCTCCTCTCTGGATGACGATGAGGTGGAAAAACTGTTCGTATTGATGAACCGTCTGAAATCGGAAGGGGTAGGAATTATCTTTGTAACGCATTTCCTGGAACAGGTATATGCAGTTTGTGACCGTATTACCGTACTTCGCAATGGAGAACTGGTTGGGGAATACACGACAAAAGATCTGCCGCGAGTAATGCTCGTAGCAAAAATGATGGGTAAAGATTTTGATGATCTTGCCGATATTAAGAGCGGCCATGTTGGAGTACAGGAAAAAGTTGCGATTATTGAAGCAGAGAAGCTTGGACACAAAGGAACCATCCGTCCGTTTGATCTGTCCATCAATAAAGGTGAGGTTATCGGACTTTCCGGATTGCTTGGATCCGGACGTTCCGAACTGGTTCGCGCTATTTATGGTGCAGATAAGCCGGATACCGGTAAATTGAAAGTAAAGGGAAAAGAAGTCAAGATCAATGCTCCGATTGATGCGATGAAGCTTGGTATGGCATATCTTCCTGAGGATCGTAAAAAAGACGGTATTATCGCAGATCTGTCTGTTCGTGAAAACATTATCATTGCCCTGCAGGCAAAACGCGGTATGTTCCATCCGATGAGCAAGAAAGAAATGGATGATGTCGCTGACAAATATATTAAAATGCTGCAGATTAAAACTGCCAGCCGTGAGACACCGATCAAGAGTCTTTCCGGCGGTAACCAGCAGAAATGTATCATTGGACGCTGGCTGCTGACAGAGCCGGATTATCTGATCCTGGACGAGCCGACACGTGGTATTGATATCGGTACAAAGACAGAGATCCAGAAGCTGGTTCTTGATCTTGCAGATCAGGGAATGGCTGTTACCTTTATTTCGTCTGAGGTGGAGGAGATGCTTCGTACCTGTTCCCGTATGATTATTCTTCGTGATGGATTTAAAGTTGGTGAGCTGACCGGAGACGAGCTGTCTCAGGAAGGCATCATGAAAGCAATTGCAGGAGGTGACGATAACAATGGAGAAGCTTAAAAAATTTACATCCATGCGGTTGTTTATGCCAATCGTCTGCCTGGCAGCCGTATTGTTGATCAATGTAATTACAACACCGGGATTCTTTAAGATTTCTGTAAATAACGGTGTTCTTTATGGTTATATTGTGGACGTTGTAAACCGTGCATCTGAATTGGTAATTCTGGCAGTCGGCATGACGCTGGTTACGGCAGCATCCGGCGGACAGGATATCAGTGTCGGTGCGATTATGGCAGTTTCCGGTGCAGTGATCTGCCAGATTCTCTCCGGCGGACAGGTATCTGTCAATGAGCTGGCAGCTCCTATTTTCCTTGCAGTTTTAGCTGGTATTGTCGTATCTGGACTTTGCGGAGCCTTCAACGGATTTCTGGTTGCCAAACTGAACATTCAGCCGATGGTTGCCACGCTGATTTTATACACAGCTGGTCGTGGTATTGCGCAGTTGATCACAAAGGGGCAGATTACTTATGTCCGTGTGGAATCTTATCAGACAATTGGTGGATATATTGGAAAATGCCCAATCCCGACACCGATTTTTGTAGCAGCCATCGTAGTAGTAATCACCATGCTTGTTTTGAAAAAAACAGCATTGGGACTTTATATTGAATGTGTAGGTATTAATGGAAATGCATCCCGTCTGGTAGGTCTGAATTCTACCTTAATCAAATTCCTGACCTATGTCATCTGCGGTGTACTGGCAGGCATTGCAGGATGGGTGGCATCCAGCCGTATTTATTCCGCAGATGCTAACAACATCGGTCTCAATCTTGAGATGGATGCCATTCTGGCAGTTGCTCTTGGCGGTAATATTCTGAGTGGTGGTAAATTCAGCATTGCAGGTTCTATTATCGGTGCATTTACCATTCAGGCGTTGACAACCACTTTGTATGCAATGAACGTATCCGGTGACCAGCTCCCTGTATATAAAGCAATCGTAGTTGTCGTGATCGTTGTGCTGCAAAGTCCGGTATTCAAGAAATTTCTGGACAATCAGAAAGCAAAAAGAAATACAGCAAAAACTGTAGCAGGAGGTGAACGGTAATGAAGAATAAAATTTCAAATATGAAAAACAGGCTGACTGGAAACAGTTTTCTTTTGATGGTTACCGTGCTGCTGTTCGTTGTGATGTATGTGGCTGGTATGATTGTTTTCTCAGATAAGGGTTTTGCAAAACCACAGATGTTTTTGAATCTGTTTATTTCCAATGCGGGACTTCTCGTTATGGCGATGGGTCTCACCATTGTCATGATCGCCGGCGGAATTGATATTTCAGTAGGTTCTGTGACTGCTCTGGTATGTATGGTATGTGCAAAGCAGATGGAAACGAACGGAGCAAGCGCCGGTATGGCAGTTTTGATTGCTATTGCAATCGGTCTTGCGTTTGGCCTGGTGCAGGGATTTTTGATTTCTTATCTTGATATCCAGCCGTTTATCATTACTCTGGCAGGTATGTTCTTCGGCCGTGGTATGACAGCAATTGTCAGCAAAGACATGATTGCGATTAAGAATGAGACATTCCTTGCATGGGCAAACTATAAAATTTATCTTCCAATCGGCTCTTACAGCAAAAAGGGAAATTTTATCCCGGCGTACATATATCCGACGGTTATCATTGCACTGCTGATTTTTGTCGTGATTGCAATCATTATGAAATATACAAAATTCGGACGCAGTGTATATGCGGTAGGAGGCAATGCACAGAGTGCTCTGATGATGGGACTGAATGTGCGAAGAACAAAATTAAAAGCGTATGTGCTGGATGGACTTTTAGCAGGTATTGGTGGATTCCTGTTCTGCTTAAATAGCTGCTCCGGTTTCGTAGAGCAGGCAAAGGGAATGGAAATGGATGCCATTTCTTCGGCGGTCATTGGTGGGACACTGCTTAGCGGTGGTGTCGGTACTCCGTTCGGAACCGTGTTCGGCGTATTGATCAAAGGTACGATTTCCAGTCTGATTACGACACAAGGTACGTTATCCAGCTGGTGGGTTCGTATCGTGCTGTCCGCATTGCTTTGCTTCTTCATCGTTTTACAGTCTATCTTCTCAAGCATGAAGAAAAAAGGATAAAGAAAAAAGGTCAAATAAAAACATACAAGTCGGTTGGAAAACAGAGGATTGAAGAAAAAAACGGAACGAAATGGAGTGCGTTTTTTGGGACAGTCCTCTGTTTTTTGAAAAAATATAGAAAAAATGCATAAAAATCAATCCTTATCTTTGTGAAAATAATCAGAATCAACAACTTGTATATATGACCGTACAAGTTGTATACTGAGAAGCAAGGAGAGATGGAAATGGCAAGTCAAAATGGAAAAACCAAATATTATGTATTGATGGAAAAACTGAAAAATGACATTTTGTCCGGGGAGATTAAACCCGGAGAAAAACTGCCAAGTGAAAATCAACTGTCTATGCAATATAATCTGAGCCGCCATACGGTGCGAAAAGCACTGTCTATGCTGACAGCGGAAGGGTACATAGAGGCCGAGCATGGAAAAGGAACATTTTGCTCGGAGCGTGTGCGTCATATGCGAGAATCGAAAAATATTGCGGTCGTTACGACTTATATTTCAGATTATATTTTTCCGAGATTGATTCAGGGCATGGATCGTGTGCTGTCTTCAAATGGTTACAGTATCATTTTGAAAAATACAGCTAACAGCCGCAAATTAGAAGCGGCGGCTTTAGAGGATGTTTTGAAAAAAGAAGTAGATGGGCTGATTATTGAACCGAGCAAAAGCCAGCTGATCTGCCGTCATACGAATCTGTATGACATGTTGGACGAGTATGAGATTCCTTATGTTTTTGTACAGGGAATTTACGAGCAGATGGAGGATAAACCGCATATTCTGATGAACGACTGCAAGGGCGGATATCTGGTGACGAAACATCTGATTGAATTGGGACATCGCCATATTGTAGGGATTTTTAAGGCGGATGACAGTCAGGGAAAGGAACGGCATAAAGGTTATGTCAAGGCATTTCAGGAGGCGGGGATGTTGTATGATCCGGATTATGTGATCTGGTTTCATACGGAAGACCGGAAAACAAAACCGGCAGCCGTGCTGGAAATGATGCTTCGAAAGAAGATGCCGATCGACGGCGTGGTATGCTACAATGACCAGATTGCCATGGGGGTTTATCAGAAATTAAAATTTCTTCATATCCGTGTGCCGGAAGATATTTCAATTACAGGGTATGACAATTCTGTATATGCGAGAGGCGATATTGACCTGACGACGATTGCGCATCCGCAGGAGAAACTTGGCGAGATGGCAGCAGAATTGCTTCTGGAAAAAATACATAAGGTTCCGGAGGAAAAAAGCAAGGTGGAACGGCTGATTGAGCCGCAGCTGATTGTTGGAAATTCCTGCATTTCGCGTCACTGACAGGTGAGATGTAAGGATAACATAGAAATTATACTCATATATTTTATTTTTAATCAAGGAGGAAATGTAACATGAAAACAGGAAGAGATTACAAATTTTGGTTTTGCACAGGTTCCCAGGATTTATACGGAGATGAGTGTCTGGCTCATGTAGCAGAGCATTCTGCAATTATGGTAGAAGGTTTGAACAAGTCAGGAATTCTTCCATTTGAGGTTGTGTTAAAACCGACACTTTTGACAAATGAAATGATCCGCAAAACATTTAATGAGGCAAATGCAGATGAGGACTGTGCTGGTGTTATTACATGGATGCACACATTCTCCCCTGCAAAATCATGGATTCTTGGATTACAGGAGTACAGAAAACCGCTGCTTCACCTTCATACACAGTTCAACCAGGAGATTCCATATGATACCATCGACATGGATTTCATGAACGAGTATCAGTCTGCTCACGGTGACAGAGAGTATGGTCACATCGTAAGCCGTATGGGCATTGAGAGAAAAGTAATCATGGGATTCTGGGATGACAAAAATGTACAGGAAAGAATTGCTTCCTGGATGCGCACTGCTGTCGGCGTTATGGAAAGCAGCCATATCCGTGTAATGCGTATTGCAGACAACATGAGAAACGTAGCTGTTACAGAAGGTGACAAGGTAGAGGCTCAGATCAAATTTGGATGGGAAGTAGATGCTTATCCGGTCAATGAAATCGCTGAGGCAGTTGAGCAGGTATCCAAAGGAGATATCGATGCACTGGTAGAAGAGTACTATGACAAATACGACATTCTGTTAGAGGGAAGAGATGCAGCAGAATTCAAAAAACATGTAGCAGTTCAGGCTGGTATCGAGATCGGATTTGAGAGA
>JALFVM010000094.1 GCA_022787145.1 Lachnospiraceae bacterium
TTTTTTGCGCTCATACCAGCGGTAAAGCGTAGACTCGCTCGGGTATCCTAACCGACGGATTACAGCAGCTATTGATCCCAGCCGCTCGTATTCTCTTAGTGCGATTTCTTCCTGCTCTTTTGTATACATTCAGTTCCCTCCTTTTGGAGTCCAACTTTTTGTCCGCAGGCCCCTCCTCCCGTGATTCCGGCTCAGGATCAGCCAAGGTCAGATTGATAATCTTCTAACACAGAAAATGCTCAACTTGTTATTGTAATTTGGAGAATGTTTATGATCATTCTTGACTTTATCTTCAGTATCTATACTGTTATACTTTGTCATTTACACACAATTTTCTGGGGTCTGTATAGCTGAGCTTTTCCCGCCGCGCTGCTCATCCACAGTAGCGTTGAGCGTTTTCTCTTCTCCAGCTTCATTGTTTCAGTTTCCTTTTAATTCTTCGTGGTAGCGCTTTCAACCACAAAAACGCCACACGGATAAAAAAGAAATCACACCACAAATGCACATATATCCGGTATTTTCTGTCCGTCACTGGGATAGTTTTCCCATCACGGATAACAGCAGATAGTACCCCAATAATGTGAGAGTCAGTAATGCCATACTCCATCTGCCAGCAATTGTCCCCATAGATCACATAATCATCCTTACGCACTTTCAAAATCCGGTGCAAAACATACTTCCCACTGTCACGCTTGTAGAGAGGAACATCATATTTGTTCAACCGTCCTTCTGGCTTGTGGGTAATAACCAGCAAATCCTTGCCCTGACGGAGCAACGGTATCATACTGTTACCGACATTCGTATAAATTAGTTGTCCATGCTGACTGATTTCCTCTTCAAATGTGGTTCTCCTGTTACTCATCCAGCGCTCCAATGCTCCGCAACTTGCCGAAAATAGCTTTTACATCACGAGCAATCACTACCTTCGGAGCATCATATTTTGCCGTCATCGCGTCAACAATGGCTTCCTTTGTGGTTTCGGTTTTTAGACTGTCCACGATAAAGGCAGCAGTCTTATTAGAACGAACTAATCCTGCAAAGCTGATCTTGCCAGTAGCGACCATAATCTGCTCTCCATCAATTTCGTGGGTAATAAATCCGTTTTTCAGTTTCATTGTTCTTCATTCCTTATGATTTTTTACATCTCTATTAAAAAGTCAGATCGATTTCAACGGCACTTCAATGTTATTACTTAACTTATGTTTTCCATCTCATGGTGTTCCATAAATAATAGTGTTATTATTTTCAGGCAATACCGCACAAGTGGCCCAATTTAGGATTTCAGCAGTCGTCGAACAATAATCTGCGGATAACCCCTTGATATTTACCTGCAAAGGCGCACTGACTTAAGCCGCCAGACAAGGTTTGTCAGCCAGAATCAGATTTGCCAACGCAAACATGATATTGAATTTGGCTTGCTGTTTTTCAAGCCCTCGGTATCGTGTCTTTCGGAAGCGCAGCTACTTCTTGACGACACCGAATACATGCTCCACTCTTGCCCGGACGGAAGATTTTGCGTACTCAGCTTTTGGGGCGGCGTACTGTCCGCTTTTGAATTTCATTATATCACATTTAGCAGTATCTGGCACCTTTTTCTGTGCGGCATTGCCCCAGTTCTCTGCTCATGAAAATACCTCCGTATCTCGGATCGTTTACGCGACTCGCATATACTATCCGCTACTATATGGGAGTATTGTTTCATGTTTTTTGCCCCGATGCAAGTCGCGGGTAGGTTTTACGCTTACTCATGAAAAGGATACTTGTGTCTACTTTATACAAAAAAATATATTGGGTTTTGGATGAGTTTCCTATAGACAAGAAACAAATATTTCTGATATACTAAATAATAGAAACAAGGCGATACTCCTCGGAGGCGACACTTGTAATAACTGTAAATTAAACACGAGATGTGTTTTATACGGAGTTATTATGTGCGCAGTTCCGGGGATATTTTTTTTGCCTGTATTTGGCATTTGAGGAGGGTCAGCAATGAAAATTATAAAAAAAATTAATACAAGTGCTGCGCTGGCTCTGGATTCTGCCGGTCGGGAAATTATTGTCCTTGGGAAAGGAATTGGATTCCCCAAGGTTCCTTATGAGTTAACCGATCTTTCCAAAATTGAGCGAACCTTTTATGATGTAGATTCAAAATATCTGGGCATGATTGAAAATCTGCCTCAGTCAATTTTGCTTGCGAGTGCTGACATCGCGGAAGAAGCGGAGATCGAACTAGATTGCCAGTTAAATCCCAATCTCTCATTGACATTGGCGGATCATCTCCATTTTGCAGTAGAACGATTAAAGAATGGCATTAATCTAACTGCTCCCATTGCATATGATATCAGTCATTTATATCCGAGAGAATATGAGCTGGGGAATCAAGCTCTGCTCATTCTCCAGAAGAAAACCGGCATTGAGCTTCCTGCGCACGAAGCAATCAGTGTCGCGTTACATCTGATTAATGCCGAAATGGAGAATGGTGATTTGCATAATTTCATTACGATGATGCAAATTATCGATGAAGTAGATCATATCATTGAGAAAGCGTTACATTTTAAACTGGATAAAGAAAGTTATAATTATAGTCGATTCGCGACACATATGCGTTATTTGATTCAGAGATTACAATCTGATACGCAGACAGAGAATCAAGTCAATACCATGCTTCGGACATTGATGAGGGAATATCCAGACATCTATTTGTGCGCGTTAAAAGTGATGGAGTATTTTAGATCAAAGTGGAAGTGGCAATGTACGGACGATGAAATCGTATATCTTATGATGCATATTCACCGCGTCAAGGATAGAACATAATGATTCTGCTTTCAGCAGTGATATTCAACCTGAGTCAGAAAGACGGAGTGTGCAAATTCCATGAGACTTGTGTTGGATTTTCTGAATTTTTTTGAATGTCATTTCTGGTAAGGGCCCACCAGAGATACAGATAAAATTGTATAAAAACGGGAGGTTTTCTGTCATGAATCAGGAACAGTTAATACAGCAGGCTCTTCCATGGATTGGAGGACAGGTCAATGTCAGCCGTATGGATTCTCGTGCTAATTGTCTGCATATTACTGTGAAAGATGCAGGCATTGTGAACCTCGAAGCTCTGCGTGCCTTAGAAGGTGTAACATCGGCTGATTTAAATCGCAGCCGTGTTGTGTTAAGGACGCAGGAGAAGGCACAGAAGGAGGACCCAGATATGGCAAAAAAGGTGCTGGACTACGGAAAAGTAGCCAGAAATATTATTGCAGGTATTGGCGGAAAGGGAAATGTCGTCAGTTTGATTCACTGTATGACCAGATTGCGTTTTACGCTGAAGGATGAAAGTATTGTCGATGATGAAGTTGTGAAAAAGATTAATGGAGTCATGGGCGTCGTGAAGAAGGCTGGTCAATATCAAATCATCATAGGAAATGATGTCGCTAATGTGTATAATGAGTTAAACAGAATCGGAGGATTCTCCAACGAAACGGTACATCAGGATACGCAGACAAAGCAGAACAGTAATATTTTTTCTATGTTGATGGATACGATTTCTGGCATTATGACGCCGGTTATCCCTGCGTTGATTGGTGCGGCAATGATTAAGGTGCTGCTCACGCTGCTTCCGATGACTGGTATTTTGTCAACAAAAGGATCTACATACAGTCTGCTTAGTGTCATGGGCGACGGTGCATTTTATTTCATGCCGGTGCTGATTGCCATTTCTGCTGCGAAAAAATTCGGTACCAATACGTTCCATGCGGCAACCATTGCATTAATTATGCTGCATCCTAATTTTACAAATATGATGAGTGTAGCACATGATGCAGGGGAAACGGTAAAATTCCTCAGCTTTATCCCGGTAACATATTCATCATATGCATACTCCGTTATTCCGATCATTCTGTCTGTATGGTCGTTAAAGTATGTAGAGAAACTTGTTGATAAGATTACTCCTGTTGTTACCAAGAATTTCTTAAAGCCTTTGTTAATTGTGCTGATCGAGGCTCCCATTGCACTGATTGTACTTGGTCCGTTGGGTGCGATTTGCGGTAATGTACTTTCTGCAGCGGTTTACTTCGTTCACGACAAACTTGGCTTCATTGCTATCGGACTGGTTGCAGGCATTTATCCGTTTGTTGTTATGGCTGGCATGCATCATGCATTTACGCCAATTAAGCTGGGTATGATTGCAAGCACTGGATTCGAAAACTTTATCTGCATTGGCGAACTTTGCTCCAACATGGCACAGGGTGCTGCTTCTCTCGCAGTTGCGATTCGGACAAAAAATAAAGAATTCAAACAGATTGCTGGTTCCACTGCGTTTTCCGCACTGTTTGCGGGAATCACAGAGCCTGCATTATATGGTGTTACACTGCGACTGAAACGCCCCATGATCGGCGCTTGTATTGGCGCAGCCGCCGGTGGATTGTTCGGTGGATTTTTCCAGATGAAGTGCTTTGGTATTGCCACACCTGCTATTGTAACCATTGTCCAGTACGTAGAAGAAGGTCGTCCAAGCAGTCTGCTGATTGCAGCGTTAACGATTTTGCTGACTACGGTTGTGACTGTAATTGCTACGCTTATTATCGGATTTGAAGATATTCCGTCAGCAGATGAGGAAGACGAGACATTGGAAGTCCAGAATTCGCCGCTTGTATCTGCAAAAGAAATGACGCTGGCATCTCCATTAAACGGTGAGATTAAGCCACTGGAAATGGTTAACGATACCACTTTTGCGGAAGAAACGCTGGGAAAAGGTATTGCGATTGTTCCCACAGAAGGAAAACTGTATGCTCCCGCTGATGGCGAAGTAACCATGCTGTTCGAAACCAAGCATGCCATTGGAATGACGTGTAATGGTGTTGAAATTCTTATGCATATTGGACTGGATACAGTTGCTCTTGGAGGAAAGTACTTCACTGCTAGGGTGCAGGCAGGAGATCAGGTTAGACAGGGTGATCTTCTGATTGAATTTGATCTTGAACAGATCAAAAATGCAGGATATGATGTCGTTACACCTGTTATTATTACAAATTCCGATGAATTTGCCGAGATTGTACCAGTGCACACAAACGGAAAGATTCAATCGGGTTCCAGTTTGATGACAGTAAGCAGTTGAAAGGAGTAAACATATGAGTCTGCCAGAAACATTTTTATGGGGCGGTGCCACCGCTGCCAATCAGTGTGAAGGCGCATATCAGGCAGATGGTCGTGGGCTTGCCAACGTAGACGTCATTCCGACAGGAGAAGACCGTATGCAGGTTATGCTTGGAAGAATGAAAATGTTGGAGCCGGATGCAACCCATTTTTATCCTGCAATGAATGGCATTGGAATGTATGAAAATTACAGGGAAGACATTGCACTCTTTGCGGAAATGGGCTTTAAATGCTACAGGTTGTCGATTGCATGGACACGGATCTTTCCCAACGGAGACGAGCAGGAGCCCAATGAAGCTGGCTTGCGGTTCTATGAGAATTTATTTGAGGAATGTCATAAACACGGGATCGAGCCGATTGTTACAATCACACATTTTGATTGCCCCATTCATCTGATTCAAACGTATGGCGGATGGAAAAATCCGAAGATGGTGGAGTTTTACAAAAATTTGGTAACGGTTTTGTTTACCAGATTCAAGGGTCTGGTAAAGTATTGGATTACATTTAATGAAATCAATATGATTTTACATCTGCCGTTTATGGGGGCTGGTCTTGTATTTGAAGAGGGAGAAAATGAGCTCCAGATCAAATATATGGCGGCACATCATGAATTGCTTGCATCGGCATGGGCAACTAAAATTGCACATGAAATAGATCCTGAAAATAAGGTAGGATGTATGCTGGCGGCCGGTATGGTATATCCTTATACCTGCAATCCAAAAGATGTATGGAAAGGAATGACACAGGATCGGGAAAACTACATGTTTATTGATGTGCAGGCGCGAGGATATTATCCGTCTTATGCGAAGAAAATGTTTGAACGGGAAGGAATTGAATTACATCTTACCCCTGAGGAGGAACAGATTCTACAGGAAAATACGGTGGATTTTATTTCGATTTCCTATTATTCTTCGCGCTGCACCAGTGCAGACCCGGACATGCAGACAATGGCAGGAAATGCATTCGATACGGTGAAAAATCCCTATCTTGATACCAGTGAATGGGGATGGCTGATTGATCCGCTTGGATTGAGAATTACCTTAAACAGTCTCTATGATCGTTATCAAAAGCCGATTTTCATTGTAGAAAATGGCCTGGGCGCTGTGGATGTACCTGACGAAAATGGCTATGTAGAGGATGATTATCGTATTTCTTATTTAAGGGATCATTTGGCTGCCATGAAGGACGCGGTTGAATTAGACGGAGTAGAGTTGTTGGGCTATACAATGTGGGGTCCTATTGATCTTATATCAGCCTCTACTGGAGAAATCAAAAAACGATATGGTTTCATATATGTTGATCAGGATGATGATGGTTCGGGAAGTCGAAAACGCTATAAAAAGAAGTCGTTTGAGTGGTACAAAAAGGTGATTGCATCCAATGGAGAAGACCTGACATAACTAGTTCCCATCCTTTATCGGTATAGAGAGAAAAGAAGGTCTCTACTTACCAATACGTGATTTCCAAGATGTCTCAGAGCACAATACGAACAATTTACTATAATTGATTCTGAAGGAATTCAAAAGATGTTATAGCAAGCTCCAATTTTTATTTTATCTATTTTTATTCTGTCGGAGTTGGAAACGATGTCGGCAGAGCTACTGTGAAACTTTGACAGATGTAAAGACCCGTGCCGGAACAGGAAGGTATCCTGCTGGCGCGGGTCTTTTGGGGAGTGTGAAAAAATCTCTGTAGCTGACAGAAACGGTGGAATGTATAATGCAGTCTACGAGTTATGCAAATTGTTTGCCGAGTTGGTCTGCGCAATGTTATCCCAGTTCTGGCAGAGGTTCACTACCTGTACTTTACTACAGGTCTTTTCGTATTTGACATGATCCTGGTTGCAATCATCACCAAGGTTCGTCCGCGGCAAGACTGGAGTCTCTGAACCTCTCGGCAATTAAATTACCGAGAGCTTCACAACTACCAGTTGATAATAAAATACTTCAAGAAATACGCCGTTTTCATATATAACATTGAGAGATAACTTCATATTTTACGAAGGAGGCCCGGAAGAAATCACCGGATTACATACAGAAGCTCGGGGAGTGCTTTTCTCGGTTGGCAGTATGGATAGCTGTGAGGAAATGATGATTCAGGACTGGCCGGGCGCTCTTTACAAGAAAGATGACACGGCATTTCTCTGTTGGACTTATTCTCCGGAAGTCACTTATGTTCTGGAATACACTCCAAGCAAAATTGATGATTCCGAAATCATCAAGATGGCTGAAAGTGCAGAA
>JALFVM010000101.1 GCA_022787145.1 Lachnospiraceae bacterium
GACCGCTATCCTCATAATATGAGCGGCGGTCAGCGCCAGAGAGTTGCTATTGCCCGGGCGTTGGCACTGGAACCGGAGATTCTGATCATGGATGAGGCCACGGCAGCATTGGATGTTTCTGTCCAGAAAACCATCATTGAACTGGTGAGTAAACTGCAAAAAGAACAGCAGATTACGATTGGTTTTATCTGTCATGATATTGCTCTGGTGCAGAGTGTTGCTCATCAGGTGGCGGTGATGTATCTGGGCAATCTGGTAGAAGTGATACCTGGCAAAGACATTGCTGAAAAATCGGTTCATCCCTACACCAGGGCATTGATGGGAGCCATTTTTGATATTCATATGGATTTCTCAAAACCCATCGAGAGTATTGAAAGTGAGGCGCCAAGTCCTCTGGATGTACCTGACGGCTGTCCTTTTCAAAATCGGTGCGAGCACTGTATGGAAGTTTGTCGTCGGGAACGCCCCGGTCTCATGGAACTGGAACCGGGACATAGTGTTGCGTGTCATTTGTTTACCGGAAAAAGTTAAGAGATGTTATAAAATCCTCCCGGCTGTTGTTTTCAATTGTGAAATCGGCAGTCGGGCATTTTTTTTGCAGTGCATCTGTTACGCAATCCCACGCAATTGTGCCGTCACCAATGGCAAGATGACTGTCTTTCGTGCCGTCGTTGTCGTGAATATGGACATGACGGATATATGGACCGAGTTCCTCCACCCACTGTGTGACAGGAATGGAGGAAAATGCATGGGCGTGCCCGAGATCAAGACAAATGCCGAATGCCGGGTGATCAACCTGTCGGATCACTTCTTTGATATAAACGGGAAAGCCGTCAAATACATTTTCCATACAGATGCTGATGTTGTCTGGCTTGTCCTCCAGAAAGGATTTCCAGAAGGGAACGGCCTGTTTTACCCATCCCTCATAATAGTTGATCTGTGGAACGAAGCAGGAGTGGTAAATAATTTTTGTGGCATTGAGTGCTTTTGCGGCAGCATATGCCTGCTCAAAACGTTCTCTTGTTACTGCCTGAATGCAAGAATCGTAGCTTGCCGGATTCAGATCCAGAAAAGGACCATGGACGGAAAGGGCAGCAGGATTTAGCTGTTCGATTCTTTTGCTGTAATGTCGCAGCGTGTCTGTAAAGTCATCCAGGCAGGAGGCGATGGAAAATTCAATTGTTTCAAGTCCGACGGGGTAGGTGTGAAAGAGTTCGGACATCTCTAAATCTGATATTAAATGAGATAAGTAAATCATAAAATTCCTCCTCACTATGGAACCATTTTTCGGTTCCACTTTTTTATACTATCATGGATGTTTCTTTTATTATTTGACATCTGTTTAAAAATGTCAAATAATAAAAGAAACAGGAAATGCGATTGTGTTTTACATAGAAAAAAGGTTCCAATTCCTGTTTTTATGATAAGGAGGACATATCATGGTAGATGCTAAAACAGAAAAAATGAAAAAAGACAAAAGAAAGAATAGAGATTGAATAAAATGTACGCTTGAATTTTTAGCATGAGTATGATAAACTATAAATGTCTTTTATGGGATTCTCCCATAAGCAATGGATGATTCCATCCATGAAATTTCCAATCTTTTATAAAATTGAATAGATAGAAGGTGATGCCTATGATTGTGTAATCCTGCGGCTATAAAACAATGCAGATATACACAGAGAAGGAGAAAAGAAATAGGCTATGCGAAAAAAACGAAATAAGGGAAAAATAATAGCGTTTATTCTCGCTGTGATTGTGGCATTTGCGGCATGTTGGGGGCTTGCACCTGGTCCAATCTGGGCTGCACCGAATATTGTTGGCGGTACGGTAACACAAAAGCTTGATGCCAAATATGCAGAAACATTTAAATTGCCCAATGATGTGAAATCTACGCTGTATGACAAGGATGGCGGGCAGACGATCAAGGAGAGCACTGCGCTCAAAAATGTCATTTGTCTGAATGACGATTCCAGAGCAAATCACTATGTGGTGGATTTGTCAACCGCAGAAAAAGGATTTTATGTTGTCTACGAGAAAATTGGCTATATTGGCGGAAAGTATGCTGATTTAAAGCTGACATTTACGAATTGGGAACTGTCACCTGACAAATGGAAGCTGCACAATAATGTCACGGGAGCTGAGAAGACTTATAATCCGTTGGTTTCTTTTCGTAAAAAAAATGGGGCCGTGTCTGTTAATATTGCCGGTGTAGAATCAATCAAAACCAGATTTACTTTCCTGGAACATGGAACCAGTAAGGCAATCAGTACCATGAGTGGCGGACATTTTACTGCACTGGATATTGACGATGGGCAGGGACTTCGTTTTCCGTCGGATTCGGATGCAGACACTGTTTATTATTTGAAGAACGAAAATTTTCTGAAGTTGGTGAATGGAGATACGCTGCGTGCACCGGAGAAACAATACACGACGAACAGTGATAAAAAAGCCTGGGTTTCTGTCTTGTTCAGCGGCACTACGGTAAAGACAGAGTTTATGCCATCGCAGCAGAGTACGAATATTCATTATTATACTCCGAATGATGGTTCCAGTGCCGTGCAGATTCCGCATTTTGGATTTAAGGCGGAAGCACTCGGATATTTTGAACCGGAAGTACCGGAAAAACGTATCGGTGATACAAAAACATTGTATAATGATGCAAAAACTTACAGTCAGGCAACACAGAGCAAACCGTATGAAATTGGCGGCGAGTTGGGAACAGATGCTTTTTTGTATCAGGTAGCTGCAAAACTTCTTCCGAATGAATATCAGGAGTTTGTGATTTCTGATCAGATTGCGGACTGCCTGAAGGTAGAAGATGTAAAAATATCAGATATGGATAATCAGAAAGATGTGACTGCGAAGTTTACTGTTTCTGTAAAAAATAATCTTGTGACAGCATCTGCTTTGAAAACATCTCTTGCCAGTGAAACATTTTATAACAACAAAACGTATGTGATGGCAATCACGGTCAAAAGGGATCCATCGAAATCCATGCCGACAAAGATCGGAAGCTGGAATCTTGTGTCAAATAAAGGAAGTGCCAAATATGTGATTTCAAATGTGGGAACGGTAACAAAAAATACAAAAACAGTCTGGGCCGGTTTTCGCTATCAGTCAATGGAAGAACCTGAGGTGGAAAAAAGAGTTGGAAATAAAAACGTGAACTGGGAAGATGCACAGGCTTGTGGAGATGCGGAATCTGCCTTTCGTATTCATGAGTATAACGAGTTTGATTTCCTGGTTCGTACAGATGTAGATGCCCAGGGAAATACTATGAAGAAATTCCGTATTACAGATACACTGGAAGAGTGCCTTGATATCAACAGTACAGACCAGGTGACGGTTACAGACAAAGATAACAGGATTGTGACTTCGGAGTTTGATATTTCCATTACGAAGGATGAAACAGGAAAGAAAACGGTTGCAGCCAGTGCAAAAGAGAGCGCTTTGCAGAATGCAAGTTTTTGGCAGAATCAGGCATACGTCATGCATCTGACTGTCCATAGAAAGGAAGAAGACAGCAGTGTGCTTCTGGAAAAATGGATGGCAGAAGACGGATTTACTTTTTATATACCGAACACAGCAGTAATTTCTATGCAGGCACAGGGAGAAGAGCAGGAAAAGAAAGTTCAGACAAACCCTTCGTATGTCTTTGATGTTATGAAGTGTGAACTGAATATTGAGAAGACCTGCGCATCCTATGATGGATGGGAAGTCGGAAGTCTGGTTGCGTATGAGGTAAAAGTATCACAGACTCGCGAAGGCGTTTGTGGAATCCATGTGGAAGCATGGGATACCGATCTGCCGGAAGGACTGAAGCTTGTATGGGAAACTGTGCAAGTGAAAGAAAGCCATCTGGACAGTGATTCTGATGTCGATGTCCGGCCTCATGGGGAAAATGGATGGAAAGCCACCTGCCCGAAAATGCAGTATGGAGATTTCTTTGTAATCAGTTTTCAGGCGCAGGCAGATGAGACAGTAAACGGAAAAGACACAATCAATACGGCTTACGCGACAGCGGAAAATTTTCTGGAAGGTGAAGCAAAGAAGATTGTATCGGACGAAGCAGAAGTCTGGGTGAATACACCGCAGTTGACGATCGATAAATACGTGGATCGTTATGAGCATCAGGTTGGTGATGCGGTTTCATATACCGTTGTGATCAACAACGTAAAAGATTACACGGTGGCAAAAAATGTTGTGGTGAGTGATTTGAGTTTACCGGCAGGGCTGAAGCTGAAAGACGAAAATGTGAAAGTTACATTTTCACCGGAGAGTGCACAAAATACGGTAGGCTGGCCGGTGGCTGACGGTACACAGTCGATTCAAAAGCAGGGACTGGAAAATCGTGTGGAAGTGATTCCAGATCATAAAAACACATGGACCGTTCAGTCTGCGTATCTGTCAAGTGATGCAAATATGACCATTACATTTGACTGCGAGGCGACAGAGGAGATAAATGGACTGGAAACGGTAAATCAGGCGAGTGTGACAGCAGATAACCTTTTGAAAGATGACGAAGGAAAATCAGTTGTTGTATGGGATGATGCTAAAATTTATGTCAATACCGTGGATTTGACAATTGATAAAACGGCATCTGCCTATGAATGGAAAGTCGGAGACACCGTTTTGTACCGCATTGAGGTCAGCAGTCGTGACTGCGCGCCGGGGACGGTTGCAAGAAATGTGGTCATTCGTGATATTGAGATTCCAGAAGGATTGCTTTTGGAAGATGTATCGCAAGTGACTGTAAATGGTGTTCCTGCTGTTGTAACAAGTCCGTGGGCAGGTTCTGCTGACATAACCAATCAGTTGGATGAAGATGCGTATGGTCTGGTACAGGAGTCAGAAAATCAGGCGACAATGGAGTCACAGGAAAATGGATTCGCTGTTACGATTCCATACTTGCCTCAGGGAGAGCTGGTAGAAATTGAGTTCCCATGCAAGGCGGTTTCTGTGGCGGAAGGACAGGACGGATGGGAGTGGATCAACAAAGCGTCTGCGCAGGCTGACAATCAAAGGGGAAATCAACCCGTAGAAGATGATGCGGAAATTTATATCAACCATGCAAATATGACGTTGGATAAAACAGTTATCAATCCTTATTATCAGCCGGATTCGGAAGAATATGACAATCGGGAACCATATGAGTTTCGGGTAGGAGAACAGGTAGAGTATCAGCTGATTGTTCAAAACATTCAGAAAAATTCCATCGCAGAAAATGTTGTCATTGCCGATGTCTCACTCCCGGAGGGATTTACCTTGTCGGGTGACAATCCAGTTGTTGTGGAGGGATTTCAGGCAATGTGGAATCAGCCGGTAGCAGGAACCGTGGATACGGCAAATCAGCTGGATGAAAATCATTACCGTGAAGTGGAACAGAAAGAATTTACTTATAGTGTGGAATTGCAGGAAGGTGAGAATCAAACGACGGGATTTGTCGTTCGGATGGATCGTCTTCCGTGCACAACGGGAGATGCCTTAAATCCGGAATGGAACACACCTATTGTGATTAAATATTATTGTGTTGCCACAGAGCAGATGAATGGATGTGAAATTATTAATCTGGCCAGTGTATCCGCAGATAATGCGGAAGAAAAAACAGACAATGAAACAATATGGATCAACAGTCCGCATCTTGAGGTGACAAAAAAAGCAGACAGAAAAGAATACAGCCTTGGAGATTTGATTACATATGAGATTGTTGCGGCGCAAAATCAAGAAGGGTGCAAGGCAAGAAATATTACGTTTGCCGACGTGATACTGACAGAAGGTGTCAAGCTGCAAAAAGACAGCATTGTTTTGTTGGATGAATCGGGAAAACTTCTCGACAAAGCAGAATATGAAACGGAAATTTATAAAGATCATTTTACCATTTTCACAAAAAGAGATCTCGTTTTCGGGCAGTCATTGACAGTGGAATATCAGGCAATTGCGGTGGATGAACATCTTGCCGGAAAGACTGCGGATAATCAGATCACCGTTGATTCCGATGAAAAAATTCCAGATGAGGATATCTGCCGCGTCCCTATACAGGCTCCTGTGCTGCATATTGAGAAATTATCGGATAAAGAAATTTATCAGGTGGGTGAGACGGGCACGTATCAGCTGATTGTCACACAGCTTTGTAAAGATGCTGTGGCAGAAAAAGTAACGATTGTGGATGCGATTGAGCAAGATGGCGTGGAGCTTGTGAAAGATTCGATTCAGTGCAGATACAATGGACAGGAGTTTGTTCCGCTTTTGAAAGCTACTGCCAAAGGATTTTCGATAGAGACTGGAAAAGATTTGACGGAAAAAGATAAAATCGAAATTTCTTATCAGGTGACATTTACTTCTCCGTTTTTGAATGGAAAGCAGGTGAAGAATAAAGCGACTGCCGGTGCAGATAATGTACCAGAAGAGCCGGAAGTGATCCATGAAGTACAAATTGAAATTCCGAAAGAAACACCAAAACCGGAAGAAACACCAAAACCGGAAGAGACGCCAAAACCACAGGAGACTCCAAAGCCGGAAACAACGTCTCAGCCGATGTCTGTGGTGAAGTCACCGCAGACATCCGCTTCTTCCTCAGGAACTACTGTTTCAGCCGGAAAAACAGGAGATGAAAGACCTCTTGTGTGGGTCGCTATGGCTGTCTTTCTGGCAGCGGCAGGCATGTATACAAGCCTGTATTTGAACAGAAGGAGAACAAAAGGGAGAAGAAAGAAGAGATGAAACGGGTGTTTTCTATTGTTCTGATGCTTGTGTCAACGGTGACTCTGATATACGGTACGCATTATTTACATCAATGCCTGAAAGAAAAACAACAGATGCTTGGGGCAGTGGAAAGGCTGAAAACAGTGGGACAATCGAAGCCGCAGGGAACTTACAGGAAAGTGAAACAGGAGAATGCAGGAAGTAAAAATGCAATCGAACAGGAACGGGATGTGGCACAGCAGACCTGTCATCCTGTGCCGGTAAACCTGGGAGAGATTGAAAAACAGAATTCCCGCGTGATCGCCTGGATTGAAATACCGGATACGCCTGTTTCGTATCCCGTTGTCCAGGGAGAGGATAATACCTATTATCTGACTCATACGTTTGAGGGAGAAGAAAGCCTGTATGGTTCGATTTTTCTGGATTGTGAGAATGACAGCAGTTTTGCAGATTCTCATAGCGTGGTATATGGGCATAATATGCAGGATGGTGTGATGTTTGCTTTTTTAAATCAGTATGGACAGCAGAAAGTGATGCAGGAGCATCCATATATTTATGTTTATACGGAAAAAAAGGCATTTGTGTATCGTATTTTTTCTGTTTACCAGGCGACAATCGGGGATGTATCGTATGAAATCGGTCTTCCTCTTGGAAGTTTGCAATATGAAAATCAGCTGGAGCAGCTTGTGGCGTTATCGGAATATGAGACGGGTACACTGGTGGATGCAAAACGTCCGTTTTTAACTCTGTTCACTTGCAACGGACAGCTGTCTGATTCGCAGAGAACGGCGGTTCATGCCATTTTGGAGGAAGAATTTGAAAAAATCACAAAATTGTCATAAAAAAATTGAAAAAATAATTTGACAAATTAAAGTGATAGCGTTATACTAAAACGCAGATAAGAGAAAATTACAGAGCAAACCTGTGAACAAGAGAAGTAGATAGTCGGAATATTTACAGAGAGCTGTCGGCTGGTGAGAGGCAGTGATAGGATTACTATTGAATGGACTTGTGAGGGCGGCTTGAAACCGTAAGGGAGTAGATGTCGACGGGAGACCGGATCCGTTATCAAGAAGGCATGTATGACAGTACATGAATGAGTGGGTATGTTATACCAAATTGGGTGGTACCGCAAGAGTTTACAGAGCTTTTGTCCCTTTATTTTTGAGGGATGAGAGCTCTTTTTATTTTGAAAGGAGGAAGGAAAGTCATGATGATACCGGATTGTGAAACTATTATAAAACTGGCAAAAGAATACGATGTTGTGCCAGTGTGCAAAGAGATTTATGCAGATATTATTACTCCGATTGGGCTTCTTCGGAAGCTCGCTGCTTTGAGTAAACGTTATTATTTGTTGGAAAGTGTAGAAGGTGGTGAGAAATGGGGACGTTATTCTTTCATGGGATATGACCCGATCATGAGAGTCACCTGTAAGGACAAAGTGGTAACGATAGAGGAGCATGGGGAGAAAAAGGAAATACAGACAAATGATCCGCTTCAGGTGATTCGTGACATTATGAAACGTTATCGTTCGCCGCGACTGGAAGGATTTCCTCCTTTTACCGGAGGTTTTGTCGGTCATTTTTCTTATTCGATGATTGGCTATGCGGAACCGACATTGAACATTAAAAAAGGCGAATTTAACGATTATGACTTGATGCTGTTTGATAAAGTCATTGCATACGACCATCTGAAACAGAAAATTTGCATCGTCGTAAATATGAAGACCGATCATGTGATGGAACATTATGGAGAGGCGACTGCACAGATTGCTGCAATTGCCAGTATGATTCGTCAACCGATGCCGTTAGAAGAGCATATGGAGGAGGAAAAGGTAGATTTTACCTGTAATGTGAGTAAAGAAGAATATTGTCGTATCGTAGAGAAGACAAAGGAATATATCCGGGCAGGTGATATTTTCCAGGCGGTCATCTCCAGACAGTTTTCCAGTCCGTTTAAGGGAAATCTCAGAAATGCATATCGTGTGCTGAGAACGACAAATCCTTCGCCGTACATGGTATATATGAACATTGATGGAGAAGAAATTATGAGTACCTCACCGGAAACACTGGTGCGCCTTGACCGAGGCAGGCTGACTACATTCCCTGTAGCCGGTTCCAGACCGAGAGGAAAGACAAAAGAGGAGGACCTTGCATTGGAACGTGAGCTTCTGGCAGATGAGAAAGAATTGTCAGAGCACAATATGCTGGTAGATCTGGGAAGAAATGATCTGGGAAGAATTTCTGATTTTAACAGTGTGGAAGTGACCGAGTATATGATGATTCATCGGTATTCCAAGATTATGCATATCTGTTCTCAGGTAGAGAGTGATATTCGCGCAGATTGTGACGGACTCGATGCAATTGCATCGGTACTTCCGGCAGGAACTTTATCGGGAGCACCAAAAATCAGAGCCTGTGAGATTATTGAAGAACTGGAAAGCGAGCCGAGAGGCATTTACGGCGGAGCACTTGGATACCTTGATTTTGCGGGAAATTTGGATACCTGTATTGCGATTCGTATGGCAGTTAAGAAAAATGATCGTGTCTATGTACAGGCGGGCGGAGGAATCGTGGCAGATAGTATTCCGGAAAAGGAATACGAGGAATCCGCCAATAAGGCGATGGCAGTTATGCGGGCGATTGAACATGCACAGGAGGTGGAACGATAATGATTTTACTGATTGACAATTATGACAGCTTTTCTTATAACCTGGTGCAGATGGCAGGCGGAATTAACCCAGATATTCAGGTAATACGAAACGATGCCCTGACGGTAGAAGAGGTAGAGAAACTATCACCCAGCCATATCATTCTTTCTCCTGGCCCAGGATATCCGAAGGATGCAGGTATCTGTGAAGACGTTGTGCGAAGCCTTCAGGGGAAAATTCCAATTCTTGGTGTATGTCTGGGACATCAGGGCATCTGCGAAGTGTACGGCGCAGTGATTGCACCGGCGAAACATCTGATGCACGGAAAAAAGAGCAGGATTATCTTAGATCCGACGAGCCCAATCTTTCAGGGGATGGGGAATCAGACAGATGCGGCGCGTTATCATTCACTTGTCGCGTTGGAGGAGACGATACCGGATTGCCTGAAGGTGATTGCCTCAGGGCCGGAAGGTGAGGTAATGGCAGTGGAACACAAAGAATATCCGGTGTACGGACTTCAGTTTCATCCGGAATCTATTTTGACACCAGAAGGCAGACAGATTATGAAGAATTTTTTGAATATATAAAAGGAGAAACAGATTATGATAAAGGAAGCAATTTACCAGTTGATTAATGGAAACGATTTGACTTATGAACAGGCGAGAGAAGTTATGGAAGAGATGATGACGGGAACAGCGACGCAGGCACAGATGGGAGGTTTTTTGACGGCGCTTCGTATGCAGGGAGAGACGATTGATGAAATTACAGCCTTTGCAACCGTCATGAGAGAAAAAGGAATCAAAATAGAGCCGAAGCGGGAAGTCATTGATATCGTGGGAACCGGCGGCGATGAAGTGGGAACGTTCAATATTTCTACGACTTCTGCGTTTGTCGTGGCTGCCGGAGGTGTTCCGGTCGCAAAACACGGAAACAGAAGCGTATCCAGCAAAAGCGGTGCGGCGGATGTTTTGGAGAAATTGGGAGTAAATCTGAATCTGACGCCGGAGCAGAATGAAAAAGTACTGAATGCATGCGATGTATGCTTTTTATTTGCACAGAAATATCACTCTTCCATGAAATATGCGGCATCAGTCAGAAAAGAGCTTGGTGTGCGGACCGTATTTAATATTTTAGGCCCGCTGTCCAATCCGGCTGCGGCTACGATGCAGCTTCTCGGCGTGTATGACAAAAAGCTGGCAAAGCCTATGGCTCAGGTACTGTCCAATCTTGGTGTGACAAGAGGTGTGGCTGTCTGCGGCGAGGACGGACTGGATGAGATTACGCTGACAGGCGAGACAGATGTATATGAAATCCGTTTCGGAGAAATTACTTCTTATACTATTACACCGGAACAGTTTGGACTGAGAAGATGTGCGCTTCAGGAACTCGTTGGAGGAACACCGGAAGGAAATGCACAGATTTCGAAAGACATTCTGACTGGAAAGGAAAAAGGGCCAAAGAGAGATATTGTAGTGATGAATGCGGGGATGAGCCTGTATCTTGGAAAGGATGGCATTTCTTTGGAAGAAGGAATTCAGATGGCGCAGGATATTTTAGACAGTGGAAAAGCATATGAAAAGTTACAGGAATTTGTAAAACTGACAAATGAGGTATAAAGAAGATGATTTTAGATGATTTGGCCAATGCGGCAAGAAGACGGGTGATTGCGTCAAGAGAGAGCATTCCGTTCGAGAAAGTCAAAGAGAAGGCACTGGGGATGGAATGCGACACAGGCTTTCCGTTTGAGAAGGCTCTTAGCGGACCGGATATCTCCTTTATTTGTGAAGTGAAGAAAGCATCTCCGTCAAAGGGAATCATTGCAGAAGAGTTTCCTTATATGGAGATTGCCAGAGAGTATGAGAGAGCCGGGGCAGCAGCGATTTCGGTGCTGACAGAGACGGACTATTTTCTTGGAAGTCCGCAGTATTTGAAAGAAATTGCTGCAGAGGTGAAGATTCCGGTTCTGCGAAAAGATTTTACGGTGGATGAGTATCAGATTTATGAGGCGAAAATACTTGGAGCAAAAGCAATTCTTCTAATTGTGGCATTGCTTCAACTTCCTGTTTTGAAGAAATATATGGAAATCTGCGATCAGCTGGGTCTTTCCGCTCTCGTTGAGGTTCACGATGAAGAAGAGATGAAGACGGCGATTGCAGCCGGAGCACGGCTGATTGGTGTCAATAACCGTAACCTGAAAAATTTTACCGTAGATATTCACAACAGTATGAGACTTCGAAAACTGGCACCAGAAAATACAATTTTTGTGGCAGAGAGCGGCATTCGCACAGCAAGTGATATTCAAAATCTTCGTGATGGCAAAGTCAATGCAGTTCTGATCGGAGAGACACTGATGAGAAGTCCTGACAAGAAAAAGATGCTGGACGAGTTGAGAGGATATTGATATGACAAAGGTAAAAATCTGTGGGCTGATGCGTCTGGAGGATATTTCTTATGTGAATGGGTACCAGCCGGATTATGCCGGATTTGTGTTTGCACCGGGAAGGCATCAGGTGGATGAAGAATGGGTGCGGGGATTAAAGCTGTTTCTTGACCCGGAGATTACCACGGTTGGCGTGTTTGTCAACCAGCCGCTCGATCTTGTTGCAGGAATGTGCGACAGAAAAACGATTGATATAGTCCAGCTTCACGGAGAGGAAGACGAAGCATATATAGAAAAATTAAAAGAGAAGACAGGGCGGCCGGTGATTAAGGCTGTGCGTGTGAAAACGACACAGGATATTCTGAACGCGGATCAATTGCCTTGTGATTATCTGTTACTAGATACTTATATCAAAGGAATATATGGCGGCAGTGGTCAGTCTTTTGACCTGGAACTGATTCCAAAGCTGAAAAAACCATATTTTCTGGCAGGCGGTCTGACTCCGGAAAATGTACAAGAAAAGATAGAAATTTGTCATCCGTTTGGCGTGGATACCAGCAGCGGCGTGGAAGGCGAGGATGGATGGAAGGATCTCGATAAGGTTCGATTATTTATTTCAAAAGCACGGGAGGAACAACATAGATGAGTAAGGAAAAATTTAACGGAAAATTTGGCCCCTTTGGCGGTCAATATGTGCCGGAAACACTGATGAATGCAGTGCATGAGGTAGAGGAGGCATATGAAAAATACAGTAAAGATCCACAGTTTCAGGCGGAACTTACCGATCTTTTAAATAACTATGCAGGAAGACCGTCTTTGCTTTATTATGCAGAGAAGATGACAAAAGATCTGGGCGGTGCAAAAATTTATCTGAAGCGTGAAGATCTCAATCATACAGGATCGCATAAGATTAACAACGTACTGGGACAGATTCTTCTGGCTAAGAAAATGGGAAAGACAAGAGTCATTGCCGAGACTGGTGCGGGACAGCATGGCGTTGCGACTGCAACTGGTGCAGCTTTAATGGGGATGGAATGCGAGATTTTTATGGGAAAAGAAGACACCGACAGACAGGCGCTGAATGTTTTTCGTATGGAACTGCTCGGAGCAAAAGTACACCCTGTTACGAGCGGTACGATGACTCTGAAAGATGCAGTCAATGAGACAATGAGAGAGTGGACAAGAAGGGTAGATGATACCTTGTATATCATCGGCTCTGTTATGGGACCGCACCCTTATCCGATGATGGTGCGTGATTTCCAGAAAATAATCAGCAAAGAAATCAAAGAGCAGCTGATGGAAAAAGAAGGAAAACTTCCGGATGCAGTGATTGCCTGTGTGGGCGGCGGAAGCAATGCGATGGGTGCTTTTTATGAGTTTATTCCGGATGAGGGTGTGCAGCTGATTGGATGTGAGGCAGCGGGACTCGGTGTGGAGACAGGAAAACATGCAGCTACCATTGCAGACGGAAGCGTTGGCGTGTTCCACGGAATGAAATCCCTGTTCTGTCAGGACAGCGACGGACAGATTGCACCGGTATATTCCATTTCAGCAGGACTGGATTATCCTGGAATTGGACCAGAGCATGCATATCTGGCTGAGACAGGAAGAGCAAACTATGTGCCGATCACCGATGCAGAAGCAGTAGACGCTTTTGAATATCTTTCCAGAACAGAAGGAATTATTCCGGCAGTAGAAAGTGCACATGCGGTGGCTTATGCGAAAAAGCTGGCACCGACCATGGACAAAGACCAGATTATTGTAATTAACATTTCCGGACGCGGAGATAAAGATGTGGCAGCGATTGCCAGATATAAGGGGGTAGAAATTTATGAGTAGAATTGCACAGGCGTTTCAGAATGGGAAAGCATTTATTCCCTTTGTGACCGGAGGTGATCCGGATCTGGAAACGACACAGAAGCTTCTTGTGGCGATGCAGGAAGCAGGAGCAGATTTGATTGAGATTGGTCTTCCTTTCTCCGATCCGATTGCGGAGGGAGTGGTGATACAGGAAGCAAATGAAAGGGCTCTGGCAGCAGGCTGTACCACAGACAAATTGTTTGATATGGTAAAAAGAGCGAGACAGACCGTAACTGTCCCGATGGTATTTTTGACTTACATCAATCCGATCTTTACATATGGAAAAGAAAAATTTATGAAGCGCTGCGTGGAATGCGGCATTGACGGTCTGATTGTTCCGGATCTTCCTTATGAAGAAAAGGGGGAAATCAAAGACGTCTGTGAGACCTACGGTGTGGACTTGATTTCTATGATTGCACCAACTTCAAAAGAAAGAATCAAAATGATTGCGAGAGAGGCAAAAGGATTTGTCTATGTGGTATCTTCTCTTGGTGTGACTGGTGTGCGTTCTGAGATCAGCACCAACGTAGAAGAGATGACAGATATGATTCGTGAAGAGACAGATGTTCCGTGCGCAGTGGGATTTGGAATTTCCAAGCCCGAGCAGGCTGCGAAAATGGCAGCAATCTCCGATGGTGCGATTGTGGGTTCTGCGATTGTGCGTATGGTGGCTGCGAATGGAAGAGACTGCGTGCCTGTTGTTGCGGAATATGTAAAAAACATGAAAGAAGCTGTAATTTCTGCTTGCAATGACTAAGGAAGTGTTGTATAATAACTTACGTTGTGAAAAAAGATGGTCCTCTGTTACGAAGAAATGTATTAAGAACATCCACTTTAATTTAAGGAGAGAAAAAAATGAACGAAATCATCAAAAACATTGAAGCTGCTCAGTTAAAAGAGCAGGTACCTGAGTTCCACGTAGGTGACACTGTAAGAGTACACGCAAAAATCAAAGAGGGTAACCGTGAAAGAATCCAGGTTTTTGAAGGAACTGTACTGAAAAAACAGGGTGGAAGCACAAGAGCTACCTTTACAGTAAGAAAAACATCCAACGGTGTTGGTGTTGAGAAAACATGGCCATTACATTCCCCACATGTGGAGAAAGTAGAAGTAGTAAGACGTGGTAAAGTAAGACGTGCAAAACTGAACTACTTAAGAGACCGTGTAGGTAAACGTGCAAAGGTAAAAGAATTGGTAAAATAATTTTGATGTGTAACAGGGACAAATACTTCATGTATATTGTCCCTGTTTTGCAATCCAGGAGGATCGATGGTACAGAAAGTAAAAGACTGGCTTGGCGCACTGGGACAGAATCAAAAGCTGGCTCAGGGGGTGAGATGGGGATTCCAGATATTGGTGGTTGTAGTTTTTGGCATTATGACTGCCATGTGTCTGTTTTCTACTGTTGCGATGCAGGAGGGGTCTATGGAACCTACATTTTCAACCGGCAATAAGTTTTTGGTCAATAAGGTGATTTATAAATTTTCGGAACCGAAACGTGGTGATATCATTGTGTTTAAAACGAGTCCGGACGATGATGCGAGCCTTCACATCAAACGCGTGATTGGCCTTCCAGGTGAAACAATTCAGATTCGGGATGGTCAGATTCTGATTGATGGAGTAACCTACAGAGAGGGAAGAGATTTGCCGAAAATCAGCAATCCGGGTCTGGCGACAAACGAAGTATATCTGGAGTCGGATGAATATTTTGTGCTTGGTGACAACAGAAATAACAGTGAGGACAGCCGTTATGCGGATGTGGGAAATGTAAAAAAGAAATATATTGCAGGGAAAATCTGGTTTCGCGTTACACCGTTCAAAAAAGCCGGATTCCTGAAAGAATAGAAAAATGCAGAGGTGAGAGATGAACGTACAATGGTATCCTGGTCATATGACAAAAGCAAAACGTATGATGCAGGAAGATATAAAATTGATAGATTTGATTATTGAACTGGTGGACGCGAGGGTGCCTTTGAGCAGCAGAAATCCAGATATTGATGAGCTGGGAAAAAATAAGGCACGACTGATTCTTTTAAATAAATCCGATCTTGCAGATGAGAGACAGAATGCTGCGTGGGAGTCTTATTTCCTGGAAAAGGGCTTTTTCGTGGTAAAGGTAAATTCCAAAAGCGGGGCTGGAGTGAAAGCGGTGCATGGCGCGATTCAGGAGGCATGCAAAGAGAAAATTGAGCGAGACAGAAGAAGAGGAATCAAGAACCGTCCTGTGCGCTGTATGGTAGTGGGAATTCCGAATGTGGGAAAATCGACGTTTATCAATACATTTGCCGGAAAAGCATGTGCGAAGACAGGAAACAAACCTGGTGTGACAAAAGGAAAACAGTGGATTCGCCTGAAAAAAGGAGTGGAGCTTCTGGACACACCGGGAATTTTGTGGCCGAAGTTTGAAGATCAGAATGTCGGAATCCGTCTCGCTTTGATTGGTTCCATCAAAGATGAAATTTTGAATATTGATGAACTGTCTCTCGTTCTAATTGAATATCTGGTTCATCATTACGCAGGCATTCTGACACAGCGTTATGAGATTGTGGAGGAAGGAAAACCGGTGGAGATGCTGGAGGCAATCGCCAAAAACAGAAACTGTCTGTTAAAAGGCGGGGATTTGGATTACAGTAAGGCAGCCGCGCTTTTGATTGAGGATTTCAGAAGTGGAAAGCTTGGAAAAATCACACTGGAGATTCCGGAGGAGACCGAATGAAGAAAATAGCGGAAATCAAAGAAGAATTTCAAAAGGCGGCTTTCGATGAGCGGGAAGCTTTATATGAAGCATACAAAGAGGACACCAGAGCAGGTGTCCTTGCTGTTATCAATAAGTATAAAAAACAGGAAGAGAAGCTGCTCAAAGAAAAAGAACGCATTGAGCAGATGAAATTTTATGAGAAAAAATACGACCATGTTGGTTATATCTGCGGGATTGATGAGGTGGGAAGAGGACCTCTGGCCGGTCCTGTTGTGGCCGGTGCGGTGATTCTTCCCGAAGATTGTCAGATTTTGTATCTGAATGATTCCAAAAAACTGTCGGAGAAAAAGAGAGAAGAATTGTATGAGATTATCATGGAACAGGCCGTTGCTGTCGGAATCGGATATGCCAGTCATACAAGAATTGATGAGATTAATATTTTGCAGGCAACCTATGAGGCGATGCGTGAGGCGATTTCCAAACTTTCTGTAAGACCACAGATTCTTCTCAATGATGCGGTAACGATTCCAATGGTGGAGATCCCTCAGGTGCCTATTATCAAAGGAGATGCGAAAAGTGTGTCGATTGCAGCGGCAAGTATTGTGGCGAAGGTGACAAGAGACAGGCTGATGGTAAAATATAGTGAGCTAATGCCGGAGTATGGATTTGCGTCCAACAAAGGATACGGTTCGCAGGAGCACATTGAGGCATTGAAAAAATATGGACCATCTCCGATTCATCGAAAGACTTTTATTAAAAATTTCGTATAGGAAAGGCGGTGTGCCATGAATAAACGCGAGACGGGTGCTCACTATGAGGAGGTAGCTGTTGAATATCTGAAACAACGGGGTTATCATCTGTTAAAAAAGAATTACCGATGCCGTCAGGGAGAAGTGGATTTGATTTGTCGTGACGGAAAGTATCTGGTGTTTATTGAGGTAAAGTACAGAACAAGCCCGCGTCAGGGAAGCGGATTTGCGGCGGTGGATGCGAAAAAACAGCGTCGTATCAGTCGTGTGGCAGCGTATTATCTGCTGGAAAATCAGATGGGAGATGAAACTCCCTGCAGGTTTGATGTGGTGTCTATTGATGGACAACAGATATCCCTTATAAAAAATGCATTTGACTATTGTGGATAAAAAGGAGAGATGCTATGGAGATAAAATGGAATGACAGTTCCTGTGAAAATATGAATGTAAGAAAGAATGGCGAGGTAGTTTATCTGACATTTCCTGCTCTGGAGAGAGAAACTGCTGTTTATCATGGCTTCAGCACACGTTTTGGGGGCGTCAGTGAGGGAATCTACCATTCTATGAATCTGAGCTTTACCAGAGGAGATCAGGAGGAGGCGGTAAAAGAAAATTTTTGTCGGATTTCTTCTGCGATTGGTTTTCCGTCGGAAAGTATCGTAACTTCCGATCAGACACATACGACGAATGTGCGTGTGGTAACGGAGGAAGACAGAGGATGCGGAATTACAAAACCGCGTTCCTATACAGACGTGGATGGTATGGTCACAAATGTGCCCGGGTTAACGCTTGCGACGTTTTATGCCGACTGTGTGCCACTTTATTTTTATGATCCTGTTCATCGGGCAATCGGTCTGTCTCATTCCGGCTGGAGGGGCACAGTGGGAAAAATCGGAAAAGTTACTGTGGAGACGATGGCGCGCGTGTATGGCACGAAACCAGAGGATGTACTTGCCGCAATTGGTCCTTCCATCTGCCAGGAGTGCTATGAGGTCAGTGCAGATGTGATTGAACAATTTCGAGGTGCCTTTGAGGAGAAAGACTGGAATGATTTGTTTTATGCAAAAGAGAATGGAAAGTATCAGTTAAATCTCTGGAAAGCCAATGAAAAGATTTTTCTGGAGGCTGGAATTTTGCCGGAGCATATTTCACTTTCCAATCTTTGTACTTGCTGTAATCCAAAATTTCTGTTTTCTCATAGAGCTTCTCATGGAAAAAGGGGAAATCTTGCAGCATTTCTTGGAATTCAGAAATAAGAAATAAAAAATGCCCTCTGCTCACGTGTACACATGGACAGGGGCATTTTTGTTAGCGCTTTTTCATTTTTTCCATCAGTTTGATGATCTTTTCGTTGTGAGAACGAACTTTTTCTACGGATACATCATGATTGATGATGTCAATGATGCTGGCAAGATACTTGCTCATATTTGCCTCGATATAGTATTCTCTCTTGAGAAGTTCCGGATCGCGATAGTTTAAGTTGGTTGTGATGACGCGGTACAGATAACCGTTTTTATAGTATTCGTCAAATTTTTCCAAACCGTCTGTGAAAAGACCATAAGTTGTGCAGACGAATACACGGCCTGCATTGCGTTCTTTCAGCTGTTTGGCAACATCAAGCATACTTCCGCCTGAGGAAATCATATCGTCGATGATCACGACATCTTTTCCATCTACAGAGTCCCCAAGAAATTCGTGAGCAACAATTGGGTTTTTGCCGTTTACGATGGTAGAGTAATCGCGTCGTTTATAAAACATACCCATATCGACGCCGAGAATACTGGAAAAATAGACCGCTCTTGACATAGCGCCTTCATCCGGACTGATTACCATCAGATGTTCCTTGTCTGCTTTGAAATCAGGGACATTTTTCACCAGTGCTTTTAAGAACTGGTACGTCGGGAAGAAGTTGTCGAATCCCTTCAGAGGGATAGAATTCTGTACTCGCGGGTCGTGTGCATCAAAGGTGATGATGTTGCTGACACCCATATCACTGAGCTCTTTCAGTGCCAGTGCGCAGTCTAAGGACTCACGTTTTGTCCTTCTGTGCTGGCGTCCTTCATATAAGAATGGCATGATAACGTTGATACGATGAGCCTTTCCGTTTGCGGCAGCAATAATTCTCTTCAGATTCTGAAAGTGATTGTCCGGGGACATGTGATTTTCGTGTCCGCAGACAGTATAAGTAAGACTGAAATTGGTGATATCTACCATAATGTAAAGGTCGACACCACGAACAGATTCTTTAATGTAACCCTTTCCTTCTCCGGTACCGAAACGAGGGCATTCACAGTCAATCAAGAAAGATTCTTCACTGTATCCCTGCGGATTGATGCCGGACTGGTTCCTTTCTGCGAGCTCCTTGCGGAAGCGTACAAGCTTCTGATCTACTTCGCGTGCTAACTCTTCGCATCCTGGCAGTGCAGCAATTTTAATTGGTGCAACAGGAATTGACTTTTCCAACAATTCAATATTGGGCATGATGAACCTCCAATTCTACTCTTTATCAATTTGTAAAAAGGTGTAAATTACCTTCTGCAATAAAAACAAGTCTACTTAATTTATATCATTTGCATATAATACAGTCAAGGAATTTATTCATTTTTACTCAATTATCTCAAAATATTTATCAGATAAGTTTATATTAATTAGAAAAATGAAAGCAGGATTTCCTATATTTTTCGTATAACACTTGACAAGCAAAGGCTTGTTTACTAATATGGTGTAAACGACCGTTTATCTTAGCCGTAGAAGACTCCAATTTCTTCAAGTATTGTGTGTCAAGTCTCACGTGCATTCGATTTGAATGATATGGAGAGGTAAATGGATTAATATGTTGATGGAGGAATGCAGTATGGGCGATACGAAAGAAAAAATATTAATGACAGCATTGCGATTATTTGCAAAAGATGGTTATGAGGGCGTTTCTGTCAGAAATATCGCAGAGGAACTTGGGATGACAAAGGGAGCTCTGTACAGACATTATAAAAACAAGCGTGATATCTTTGACTGCATTGTGGAAAGAATGATACAGGTGGATGCAGAACGGGCAAAGGAGTACGAGATGCCGGTAGAGCAATACGATTCCGTACCGGATTCTTATGGAAATACATCTTTGGAGGATATTCAAAAATATACAATCGAACAATTAAAATTCTGGACAGAGGATGCATTTGCATCGCAATTTCGAAGAATGCTGACTTTGGAACAATATCGGAGTACGGAAATGGCAGAGCTTTACAGTCAGTGTATAGTCGCAGGACCAGTTGCCTATATGGAAGATTTGTTTCGCGAGCTGATGAAGAAAGGCATATTGAAGGAAGAAAATCCCAGACGGCTTGCGGTAGAATATTATGCACCACTATTTTTACTTATCCATATGTTTGATGAGACTGGAGAAATAGAGGAGTTTGTTGAAATTCTCAGCAATCATACGAAAAACTTTATGCAAAAATATGTGATGAATACAAAGTTTCTCTTTTTGTAGAATATCAGTATAAGCTGCAAGTTAAGAGTAAAGTTTCATACTTAGCGGTGCAGATAGAGCATTAGAATCATATTAGAAATAAAGACTTGCAACTGTGATTTGTGCAATCTTTGATAAAAAAAGTAGGTTGTAAATTATTCAATTAATTGGTATCATATAAAAGAATATGAACTGTTTGTAGATTCCATCAGGAATTTGGAACAGTCATGTAAACATGAAAATAGAGGAGCACGAGAATGAAACAAGCTCATTGCATAAATAAAGTAGAAGAAAACAGCATTGCCGAGGAAATGGGAATTGAACCGGGAGATTTTCTTCTGGAGATTAACGGAAATCCAATAGAAGACGTATTTGATTACCACTATCTTTTGAACGATACGTATGTGGAGGTTCTGATTCGAAAACAGGATGGCGAGGAATGGCTTCTGGAAATTGACAAAGATTATGAGGAAGATCTTGGCATTGGATTTGAGAATGGTCTGATGGATCAGTATCGTTCCTGTACGAACCACTGTATTTTCTGTTTTATTGATCAGATGCCGCCTGGCATGAGAGATACGTTATATTTTAAGGACGACGATTCTCGTTTGTCCTTTCTTCAGGGAAATTATGTCACGCTGACAAATATGAAGAAGGAAGATCTGGACCGTGTGATTCATTACCATCTGTCACCAATCAATGTGTCTGTTCATACAACAAATCCCAAATTGAGATGCACTATGCTGCACAATCGCTTTGCGGGAGATATTTTGGAAAAGATGCAGCGACTGTATGACGCGGGTATTGAGATGAATGGGCAGATCGTTCTGTGTAAGGGAATCAACGATGGGGAAGAACTGGAGCGGACCATTCGCGATTTGAGTGCCTTTCTTCCTTATCTGGTAAGTCTCTCTGTTGTTCCTGTTGGGCTGAGCAAATATCGAGAGGGATTGTATCCTCTGGAATTGTTTGGTCGTGAAGATGCTGTGGAGGTTCTTGATCGAATTGAGCGATGGCAGGATAGATTGTACCGTGAGAGAGGAACGCATTTTGTACATGCCTCGGATGAATGGTATCTTCTGGCACAAAGACCGATTCCGCAGGAGGATACTTATGATGGATACCCTCAGCTGGAAAATGGTGTGGGAATGCTGCGGCTGCTTGATACGGAAGTGAGGGAGTGTCTGGATGATCTGGAAGCAGATGACAGACGTATTCGCTGTACGGCGGCTACGGGAATGCTTGCAGCTGACACTATTCGCGCATGTTGCGATGCAGTGAGAGAGAAATATCCCAATGTGGAAGTACAGGTGAAAAGCATTCGCAATGATTTTTTTGGTAATCAGATTACGGTTGCAGGGTTGGTGACCGGAACTGATTTGCTGGCACAGCTTCAGGGACAGGATTTGGGTGAAAAACTGCTGATTCCATGTCACATGTTAAGAAGCGGTGAGAACGTTTTTCTGGATGATGTGACCGTAGAAGAGATAGAGAAACAGTTAAATATACCTGTTGTAGTGGTGGATGAAAAAGGAGAAGACCTTGTGCATTCTATTTTAAATCCACCTTCATCAGGAAAACATAGAAGGAGACAGATTTATGAGCAAACCGATTGTAGCAATTGTGGGCCGGCCTAATGTGGGCAAGTCCACGTTATTTAACGCACTGGCCGGCGGAAATATTTCGATTGTAAAAGATACGCCAGGTGTTACCAGAGACCGTATTTATGCGGATGTGGAATGGCTGAATTATTCTTTTACGCTGATTGATACGGGTGGAATTGAACCGGATACGAGTGATGTGATTTTGGCACAGATGCGCGATCAGGCGCAGATTGCCATTGATACGGCAGATGTAATTGTTTTTATTACGGATGTGAAACAGGGAATGGTGGATTCGGATGCAAAGGTTGCAGATATGCTGCGCCGAAGCAAAAAGCCGGTTGTTCTGGTTGTGAACAAAGTAGACAATTTTGAAAAACAGATGATGGATGTCTATGAGTTCTATAATCTGGGCATTGGAGAGCCTCATGCGATTTCTGCAAGTTCTAAGCTGGGGCTTGGTGATATGCTCGATGAGGTAGTCAAAGAATTTCCGGCACAGGATGAGGCGGAAGAGGAAGATGAAATCCCGCATATTGCTATCGTAGGAAAACCAAATGTCGGAAAATCTTCACTGGTCAATAAGCTTTTGGGCGAGAATCGTGTGATCGTATCCGATATTGCAGGAACTACCCGAGATGCGATTGATACAAAGATTACCTGGCAGGACCGTGATTATATTTTTATTGATACGGCAGGCCTCAGAAGAAAAAGTAAAGTAAAAGAAGAACTGGAACGATATAGTGTAATTCGTACTGTGACTGCTGTGGAACGGGCAGATGTTGTGCTTGTTCTGATTGATGCACAGGAGGGAATCACGGAGCAGGATGCCAAAATTGCAGGAATTGCCCATGAGAGGGGAAAAGGTGTGATTGTGGCAGTCAACAAATGGGACGCCATTGAAAAAGATGATAAAACTATTTATAAATATACAAACAAAATCCGCGAAGTGCTCTCATTTATGCCGTATGCAGAAATTTTATTTATTTCTGCAAAAACAGGATTGAGAATTTCTCGTATGTTTGAGGCGATTGACATGGTAATTGAAAATCAGACACTTCGTATTCAGACCGGTGTTCTGAATGAAATTCTGACAGAGGCTGTGGCTATGCAGCAGCCGCCTTCTGATAAGGGAAAACGACTGAAGATTTTCTATATGACTCAGGTTGCGGTGAAGCCTCCTACGTTTGTGATTTTTGTAAACAGTAAAGAGCTGATGCATTTTTCTTATACCCGTTATCTGGAAAATAAGATTAGGGATGCGTTTGGGTTTAGGGGGACGTCTTTGAAATTTATTGTAAGAGAGCGTAAGGAGAAAGAATAATCATGGAGAGAGTGGTATGTCTTCTGATCGGATATGTCTGCGGATTGTTTCAGACATCCTACCTGATTGGCAAAAAAAATCATATTGATATACGGGAACATGGAAGCGGAAATGCAGGAACTACGAATGCAATGCGTGTCATGGGAAAAAAGGCAGGCGTGCTGACACTTCTTGGTGATTGCCTGAAATGTGTGATTGCGATGGCTGTTGTGAGCCTTTTGTTTGGAAAAAACCATGCGGATATGCAGATGCTTTTGCGTATGTATGCGGGTGCAGGCTGCATTTTAGGTCACAATTTTCCTTTTTATCTGCATTTTAAGGGTGGAAAGGGAATTGCAGCATCGGTAGGTCTTCTGATTGGATTAGACTGGAAACTTCTGCTGTGTGCTGCAGTCGTCTTTTTTGCCATATTTGCCATGACGCATTATGTTTCCCTCTGTTCAATCAGCGCTTACATAGTTGCTTTGATTGCGATGGCGATTTTTGGAAAAATGGGTTTTTATGCGCTGATGGAACATCATCTGACAGAAATGTATGTTTTGATGACAGCATTGACTGTGCTGGCAATCTGGCGTCATAAGGATAACATTGTTCGTCTTCTTCATGGAGAAGAGAATCCATTATATTTGACAAAGAAATAGAGAAAGGAATGGGAAAATGGCAAAAATTGGTGTGGTTGGTGCTGGAAGCTGGGGAACAGCTCTGGCAATTCTTCTTGACAATAACGGGCATGAGGTGACGACTTGGTCGCGCAAGGAAGAGGATATAAAACTATTTACAGAAAAAAGAGAGAACCCTTCTAAACTTCCCGGAGTAAAAATCCCGGAAAAGATTGTATTTACTTCTGTCCTGGAGCAGGCTGTTCGCGACATGGATGTGGTCGTGTCGGCAGTTCCGTCTGTGGCTGTGAGAAGTACAGCTTCCAAGATGGCTTCTATCATTGAAACAGGACAGATTATTGTAAATGTTGCCAAAGGCGTGGAAGAAAGTACGCTGATGACGATGAGTGAAATCATCCAGCAGGAAATTCCCCAGGCGGATGTGTGCGTACTGTCCGGACCGAGTCATGCGGAGGAGGTCAGCCGAGGCCTTCCTACCACTTGTGTGGTTAGTTCTAAATGTCGTAAAACTGCCGAATATCTGCAAAATATTTTTATGAGTCCGGCGTTTCGCGTTTATACGACACCAGATCTTCTTGGCGTAGAACTTGGTGCCGCTTTAAAAAATGTGATTGCGCTTGCAGCAGGAGCAGCAGATGGACTTGGCTATGGAGATAATACGAAAGCTGCTTTGATTACAAGGGGAATTGGAGAAATTGCCCGGCTGGGTACGGCAATGGGAGCCAGAATTGAGAGTTTTTACGGCTTATCAGGCATGGGAGATCTGATCGTGACCTGTGCCAGCCAACACAGTAGAAACCGAAAAGCAGGTTATTTGATTGGACAGGGGTATACAATGGATCAGGCCATGAAAGAAGTAAAAATGGTAGTGGAAGGTGTATATTCTGCGAAGGCTGCTCTGCGTCTTTCTGCGAAGTATCATGTGGAGATGCCGATTGTTCAGGAAATCTGTAAAGTGCTTTTTGAGGATAAACCGGCGAAAGAAGCAGTGTACGATCTGATGGTTCGCGATAAAAAAATTGAGAATCCGTTGCTTCCTTGGGAGTAAAAGACATAAAAAGAGGCTGTGGCAAAAAAATGTCACAGCCTTTTATCGTGCTATGTAGCATTCAAAAAATAGAAGCATTCTGAGTGTATTCTAAAAAGGAACATCTTTTAAATCATCTGGAATTCCGGAATATTTCTGATTTTTGTTCAGCGTATCAATGATTGCCATATCCTCTTCCTCGATTTCAAAATCAAATAATTGCGCGTTGTTGATGATTCTCTCCTCCTGTGTAGATTTTGGAATAATAGCAACTCCCTTCTGGAGAATCCAGCGAAGACCAATCTGAGCTGGAGTTTTACCGTATTTTGTGGCAAGTACACACATAACATCATCATCCAGGTAAGCACCACGCGCAAGCGGTGCGTATGCCTGAACTGCAATACCGCGGCTTTGACAATATTCTACGAGTTCTTTCTGGTACAAATATGGATGAAATTCAATTTGGTTTACGGCAGGGACGATATCGGATACACTTTCCAGTTCTTTCAAATGCCGAATTTCAAAGTTACTTACGCCGATGGATCTGGCGCGGCCTTCGTGATAAAAAGTGGATATCTTGTCCCAGGTTTGAAGGTAACATCCGGGAACTGGCCAGTGAATCAGATAGAGATCAACGTAATCGGTCATGAGACGTTCCAGGCTGCGGTTAAACGCACCGTCAATATCCCCAAGACGCTGTGCGTTGTTCCAGATTTTGGTGGTGATGAAAAGCTCATCGCGGGAAACACTGCATTGTTTCACACCTCGTCCGACACCGTCTTCGTTACCGTAAGCAGACGCGGTATCAATGAGACGATAACCTGCTTTTGTGGCATAGCAGATAGCTCGTTCTACTTCATTTTCTCCGGTTGCTTTATATACACCCAGTCCAATCACGGGCATTTCTCTGTTGGTATTTAATAAAATAGTTTTGTTTTCCAAAGCTGATACCTCCTTTACACCATCATTATAGCACATTAGCATAAAAATGTAACTAAAGTAAGAGCATTTTATTACAATTCTGATAAAAAAAAGAAAATTCAGAAGTCTTGCCTTGCGTAATTCTTCGGGATTTTCCGGGAAAATCAAAGAATTTATGTAGCGGTGGGTTCTTCAAATGCTTTGCGAACCATCTGAAAAGCAAATTCCTGCTCGGGCGTGAGTTGTTTCGGAATCCTGATGTGGAGATTTAAATACAAGTCGCCTCTCTTTCCGATCTTAGGAGGATAGTTCATTCCCTCGCTAGGGAAACGAAGCCGTTGTTCCGGTGAGGTGCCGGGTGGGACGGAAAAAAGAAGTTCTCCGTTTAAGCCAGGAACTTTGATGGTTCCTCCTAATACAAGGGTGTGAAAATCTATCGTGTAGTCCATGTACAAATGATAATTTTTGCGCGTATACCCTGGCCTGTCATTTACGAGAATGATGACATAATAAAGATTGTTGGGGTAGTGCGCATGGAGATGGTGAATCAGTTCTTCACCGTCACAGATGACATCTTCCAATGGAATGAGCTGATTTTCGTATGTATTGGCAGGAATGATGACTTTAAATTTCCATTCTTTTTCAGCAGTATGTCTGGAAGCACTGAATATAGGAGTGGAAGGATACTCAATTAAAACAGCTTCTTTTGTGACAGTCTGGAAGGTTTCTTCCATCTCCAGGTGGACAGAGATGCGAACCACATGTTTAAAAAAATCGGGTTCCGGATGAGGGTGATGAACATGGCAGCCGTTTTCTCCATGACCACTGCACCCGCCGCTGCAATCACCGCCGTCGCAGGCACCACAGTGTTCATGCTCCTGACTGGAAGTGTGTGTGAAATCATAGCTGTGGAAAGTGTCTCGATAAGCACTGTGACCGTAATAATGGTATTTCTGCCTCTTGTCTGGATTTGATAATACTGCATAAGCTTCCTGAATCTCCTGAAAACGTTCTTTGCTGTCTTCATCGCTCGAAGAGTCTGGATGGTATTTTTTTGCCAGTTTTCGATAGGCATTTTTAATCTCTTCCTGTGTGGCATCACGGCTAATGCCAAGAATATCATAATAATTTCTCATATAAATCATCCTTTGTTCGTACAACATCGAGTTTCTGCTTATATTATAAAAAAATTTGAGGAGTTTTTCAATATCATTTGAACAAAAATGGATAAAAATAATCAAAATTAAAAATACGTTAAATATTAGTCAAGTAAGTTAATTTTGTGACAATTTGATGATTTGACAGTCTTGAGGCGTTGAGCTTCGTACATTAATATGGTAAAATGCATACAAAATGTATGAAACACAAAAAACTTTTATGAAAATTTAATAAGAATTCCTTGCTAAAAAAGCGGAAAGGATGTATAATGAAGAAAATTGACAAATTATTGTCATTGCAGTAAACAATTACGTTAATTTCCATTCGAAACTGTGTGAACAGTTGCGATGATAATAAAAGAGAACAGATAAAAAATCTGCTCAGACTGTTCAGAAGGAGGTGCGAAAAATGCATTTGATAAAAGATGAAAATGGAAATGTTGTTGCTCACGGACATGAGGCACATGAACATCACCATGACCACGGAGAATGTGGCCATGGACATTCGCATGAGCATTGTGGAAATTGCAGTGAAGGTAACTGCAAAGACGAAACAGTTGCTTTGCTTACTTATATGGTACAGCATAACGAGCATCATGCGATGGAGCTTGACCAGATGGCAGACAATCTGATGAAGCTTGGAATGGATGATGCTGCAAGAACAATCAAAGAAGGCGTTGCTGATTTCCAGAAGGCAAATATGAGATTTTCACTTGCTTTGACACAGGTAAAGACGCATGTAAAGGAGGCATAATCAATGTGTTTGGCAACTGTAATTAAAAAGTCAGATGGTACAGCGATTTTTAAAAACGTGAGCCGTATTGATGTGGATGGAGACAAACTGATTATCCGTGATATTATGGGGGATGAAAAGCTTGTTGAAGGCAAAATTCTGATGGTTGACCTTGCAAACAGTATGGTTGAGGTTGACTGCAAGTAAGAAAACGGAGTGGATAAAGAAAAAACAGAATCATAATAGATAGGAGGTGCCAAAATGGCGCATGTAATTGCCGTTGCCGGTAAAGGCGGCGTTGGTAAGACTACTTTATGCGGTATGTTGATTCAGTATCTGGGCGAAATTGGCAAAGGTCCGATTCTTGCAGTCGATGCAGATGCCAATTCCAATCTGAATGAAGTGCTTGGCGTGGATGTCGATTATACACTCGGAGATATCCGTGAAGAAATCGCACGTTCGGAGATGGCAAAGGACAGCCCGATTCCAGCTGGTATGTCCAAGGCAGATTATGCAGAAATTAAATTTAATTCTGCATTGGTGGAAGATGATGATTTTGATCTTCTTGTTATGGGACGCACACAGGGGAAAGGCTGCTACTGTTTTGTAAATGGACTTCTTCAGGCGCAGCTTCAGAAGCTGCAGAACAATTATCCGTATTTTGTAGTAGATAATGAAGCGGGAATGGAACATATCAGCAGAGGGATTCTTCCAAGTATGGAGACGGCGATTCTGGTAAGTGACTGTTCCAGAAGAGGTATTCAGGCGGTTGGCCGTATTGCAGAACTGATTAAAGAATGTGATATGCATCCAAAAACAGTCGGTTTGATCGTCAATCGTGCTCCGAATGGAGAACTGAATGAGGGGACAAAAGAAGAGATTGAAAAACAGGGATTGAATCTTCTTGGTGTAGTTCCTCAGGATGAACAGGTTTATGAGTTTGACTGTGCGGGAAGACCGACGACAGAACTTCCGGAGGATTCGCCTGTAAAGAAGGCGCTTCGCGAGATTGTCAAGAAGTTAGAACTGTAAAAAATTATATATTTCTTTTTTAACATGTAAATAACCCATGGGGGAGGATGGGATTTTCCCTCGGGGCTTATATAAGCAACAAAATAAAAAGACTAAAAATTTAAAGGAGGTCAATAATGAGTGAATTCAAATTAACGACACTTGAGGAAATGGAAGCGGCAACCGAACGACTTTTAGAGACGGGTGCAAAGGTAGGCGCTGATTCCTGGCAGATGCGTGTCAAAAATCAGACACCACATTGTAAATTTGGTGAGGAAGGTGTTTGCTGTAGAATCTGTACTATGGGACCTTGCCGTATTACAAAGAAAGCACCAAGAGGTATCTGCGGATGTGACGTACATGGTATCGTAGGAAGAAACTTCCTTCGCTTTACAGCAGGTGGTTCTGCAACTCACTCTGATCACGGACGTGAAATCTGCCATACACTGCATGAGGCAGCAGCAGATGGCAACTACAAAGTAAAAGACGAAGCGAAGCTGCTGAGACTGGCTGCTGAGTTTGGTGTTGAGACAGAGGGAAGAGATATTTATGATGTTGCTCACGAAGTAGCAGAAGTTGGTCTGTTAGAGTATGGTAAACCATTCGGAACACAGGTATTCTTGAAGAGAGCTCCTCAGCATACACAGGATATCTGGAAGAGAGAAGAGATTGAGCCACGTGCAATTGACCGTGAAGTATCCTGCTCTTTACATATGACACATATGGGATGTTCTTCCAAACCGGAAGCTCTGATTCGTCAGTCTCTTCGTTCCGGTCTTTCTGATGGATGGGGCGGTTCCATGATGGGAACTGAATTCTCAGACGTATTATTTGGAACACCTCATGAAATCGAGACAGAGGCAAACCTTGGTGTTATGAACGCAGACAACGTAAACATCGTTGTTCATGGACATGATCCGTCACTTTCTGAGATGATTTGTGAATATGCAGATGATCCGGAAATGATCGCATATGCAAAAGAAATGGGAGCAAAAGGAATTACTGTATCTGGTGTATGCTGTACTTCCAACGAAGTTGCAATGCGTCGTGGAATTCCGATGGCTGGTAACTTCCTGCAGCAGGAAAACGTAGTACTGACAGGTGCCTGCGAAGCAATCGTAGTTGACGTTCAGTGTATCTTCCCTGCATTAGGACCTCTGAGCAAATGTTTCCATACAAAATTCGTGACAACTTCTCCAATCGCACAGATGCCAGAGTCTGACTTTATCAGATTCAATGCACATACTGCTGGAGAAAATGCAAAAGCAATTGTTAAAATGGCAATTGAAAACTTCAAGAATAGAAAACCAGAGCTCGTTCATATCCCAGATATGAAACAGAAAGCTGTTGTTGGATTCTCAGTAGAAGAAATCGTACACAAACTGGATGGCGTAACAAATACTCAGGTAGATAAGACAGGAACAACTCTTCCATTGATCGAGTGTATTACATCTGGTGTTCTTCGTGGTGCTGTTGCTATGGTTGGATGTAACAATCCGAAAGTTCGTTCCGATGCTGCTCATATCGGTCTGATGAAGAAACTGATTGCAAACGATATCGTTTTAGTTGTATCTGGATGTTCCGCACAGGCTGCTGCAAAAGCTGGTCTGATGGATAAGAGAGCAAAAGACCTCTGTGGCGCTGGTCTGAAACGTGTATGTGAGCTGGCTGACATTCCTCCGGTTCTTCATATGGGATCTTGTGTAGATATCAGCCGTATGATGGTTCTTGCTGCAACACTTGCCAAAGATTCTGGATTAAATATCTCCCAGCTTCCATTAGTAGGATGTGCTCCTGAGTGGATGTCTGAGAAAGCTGTTTCTATCGGTAACTACGTTGTTGCTACCGGTATTGATACATACCTTGGCGTTGAGCCTTACGTTTCCGGTTCTGACCAGATTGCAGGACTGTTAACAGAAGGCGTTCGTGATTGGGTAGAGGCTGCTTATACAGTTGAAAAAGATATCGAGAAATTAGGCGACATGATGATTGAGCGTATCGAAGAGAAACGTGCAGCATTAGGAATCTAATGATGAAAAATACGTGAATAAAAGGAAAGTGAGTAGGAATTATGAAGATTGCAGTGACTGGAAAGGGCGGAGTAGGTAAGACAACATTTGCTGCAACGTTGGCAAGACTTTATGCGGCCGAGGGCCGCAAGGTCCTTGCTGCCGATGTTGACCCGGATGCAAATCTGGGACTTGCACTTGGATTTGATGAAGAAACGCTGGATTCCATTGTTCCGATTTCCAGAATGAGAAAACTGGTGGAGGAGAGAACGGGAGCAAACAGCGAAAATCAGTTTTACCGTTTAAATCCGAAAGTGGATGATATTCCAGATACATATGGAAAGGTCTGCAATGGAGTAAAACTTCTTGTTCTTGGAACTGTGGAAACTGGCGGAGGCGGTTGCGTGTGTCCGGAGCATGTCATGCTGAAGCGCATTATTAATAACATGGTGCTTCATCGAGACGATGTTGTAATCATGGATATGGAAGCTGGACTTGAGCATCTTGGACGCGGAACAACAGAAAGCGTAGACCAGTTTATCGTAGTAATCGAGCCGGGTGCACGAAGCATCCAGACATATAAGAACGTAAAACGTCTGGCGAGTGATCTTGGTGTAAAACAGGTTCGTGTTGTTGCGAATAAAGTACGAAATGAAGAAGATGAAGCCTTTGTAAAGTCAAAAATTCCGGAAGAAGACTTGCTTGGATTTATTCACTATAATACAGAGGTTATGGATGCGGATCGTCAGGGGAAATCCCCGTATGATTTCAGCAAAACTGTAACGGACGAAATTATAAAAATTAAAAAGAAGATAGAAGAAAACTGATTCTACAATAGATTTCTTTAGGAGGAAAAAACTGTGACATTATTTGAAAGAGTATTTAATGGAAATGATGCTGTATATGGTCTGACTGAGCAGGCAATCGATGCAGCTATCGCCCAGCACGGTGAAGAGAAAGCTGTCAGCTTCCCACATACAGCTTACAGTCTTCCATGCTACTATTCTGTAACAGGAACAAAAGTAACAAACTTAAAAGAGTTAAAAGAAGCTCTTGGTGTTGTAAAAACTCTGATGACAAGAAACAACCGTCTGAACGATGCATTCATGTCTGGTGTTGCTACTGCACTGTGTGCTGAGTTTATCGAAGTATTAAAATACATCGATGGAGCTACTCCATATGAAGAACCGCTGTACGGACATCTTGCAGATGCTGTGATCCGTGAACTTGGTGTACCGCTTGTAACAGGCGATATCCCTGGTGTAGCTGTAATTCTTGGAACTGCTCCTACAGCAGAAGAAGGTGTAGCACTTGTAAAATCCTATCAGGCACAGGGTATCCTGGTAACTCTGGTAGGCGGAATCTGTGACCAGGTTGCTGAAGCAGGCATGAAGACCGGCGCAAACGTACGTGTTATCCCTCTTGGAAAAGACGTTACTGCTGTTATCCATGTAGTATCTGTAGCATTAAGAGCAGCTCTGATCTTCGGTAACATTGCACCTGGAGATGCTGCAAATCTGATGAAATACACATTCGAGCGTGTACCTGCATTCGTAAATGCATTTGCACCTTTGGATGACGTAATCGTAGCTTGTGGAGCAGGCGCAATCGCACTTGGATTCCCGGTAATTACAAACGAGACAGAGAATGTCTTCCGTGTACCGAAGAGTTTGATCGTTCAGGAAGATATCAGCAAATTCAACGCTACTTCTCTTGAAGCTCGTGATATCAAGATTAAGATTACAAACATCGACATTCCTGTAGCATTCGCATCTGCATTTGAAGGTGAGATCATCCGTCGTAAAGAAATGCAGGTTGAGTTTGATGGTTCCCGCGTAGACTGTGCAGAGCTTGTACAG
>JALFVM010000121.1 GCA_022787145.1 Lachnospiraceae bacterium
ATCGCGAACGGTATCGATATTCTCCGGATTTTCGACGCGCTGAACGATGCGCGCAATCTGAAAACCGCCATAAACGCGACGAAGAAGGAAGGCGGTCACGTACAGGCTGCCATCAGCTACACGATCAGCCCGGTTCACTCCAACGAAGCCTTCTGCAAATACGCAAAGGAGCTGGAGGAAATGGGTGCGGACTCCATCTGCATTAAGGATATGTCCGGTCTGCTCACGCCGTATGCCGCATACGATCTCGTAACCGCGCTGAAATCCACGGTCAAGGTGCCGATCCAGCTGCATACACACTATACATCAGGTGTAGCATCCATGACATACCTGAAGGCAGTTGAAGCAGGCGTAGATGTGATCGATACCGCTATGTCACCGTTCGCTCTTGGTACCTCACAGCCGGCTACCGAGGTTATGGTAGAGACCTTCAAGGGTACTCCGTACGATACAGGATTTGACCAGAATCTTCTGGCAGAGATTGCTGATTACTTCAGACCGATCCGTGATGAGGCTCTGGAGAGCGGCTTGCTGAATCCAAAGAACATGGGTGTAAATATCAAGACTCTGCTTTACCAGGTACCAGGCGGTATGCTTTCCAACCTGACTTCTCAGCTTGCTGAGCAGCATGCAGAAGATAAATACTATGAGGTACTGGAAGAGGTACCAAAAGTTCGTCAGGATCTTGGCGAGTGCCCTCTGGTAACACCATCCTCTCAGATCGTAGGTACACAGGCTGTATTCAACGTGCTGATGGGCGAGCGTTACAAGATGGTAACAAAAGAGACAAAGGATGTATTAAGCGGAAAATACGGTGCAACAGTAAAACCGTTCAATCCGGAAGTTCAGAAAAAATGCATCGGCGATATAGAGCCGATCACATGCCGCTATGCGGATCTGATTCCAAACGAGCTGGATACTCTGGAGAAAGAGGTTGCTCCTTACAAAGAACAGGATGAAGACGTATTGACATACGCCCTGTTCCCACAGGTAGCAGTAGACTTCTTCAAATACAGAGATGCACAGAAAACAAAAGTAGATGCAACTGTAGCAGATACAGAAAATAAAGCTTATCCAGTATAAGAAAGATAAGGCGAAGGTGTTTGTAAAAAATTACAAAGGCTTTCGCCTTTTATCTTTCTCTTTTTTTTGTATTTTTCCTATGCTATAATATTGCAGAAGAATGGTAGTGGGAAAAAAACAGGAACGAGGAAGAAGTAATGGAAAAAGTATTGATTGTTGGCGGTGGGGCGGCTGGAATGATGGCTTCTGTGTTTGCGGCCGAGAGAGGATATGAAGTACACGTCTTTGAAAAAAATGAAAAACTTGGAAAAAAAGTCTATATTACAGGAAAGGGACGCTGCAATGTGACAAATGCCTGTGAAGATGTGGAAGAACTGATTCATGCGGTAGTTTCCAATCCGAAATTTTTATATAGTGCATTTTATGGTTTTACGAATCAGCAGGTGATGGGATTTTTTGAGGAAAGCGGCGTACCTCTGAAGGTGGAACGTGGAAATCGTGTTTTCCCTGTATCGGATCATTCCTCTGATGTTATCCGGGGGCTGGAAAACAGGATGAAAAAGGCCGGGGTAAAGGTGCATCTTCGCACAGAAGTAAGCAAGATTTGTACGGAGAACGGGTGCATCTGCGGAATTGAACTTTCTGACGGCAAAAAGATTTCAGCGGATCGTGTTCTCATTGCGACGGGAGGTTTGTCTTATCCTTCCACAGGTTCCACAGGGGATGGATATCGATTTGCACGGGAGACCGGACACAGTCTGGTGGAACCGAAACCTTCTCTGGTGCCGCTGATGGCAAAAGAGGCGTATATCAGCGAGATGCAGGGACTTTCACTGAGAAATATAACGCTTTCTGTGTTTCAGGGAAAAAAATGCATTTACCAGGAATTTGGAGAAATGATGTTTACGCATGCCGGCGTGACCGGTCCGCTGGTGTTGACGGCGAGTGCCTATATCGGCAAAAAGCTGGAGTCTTGTGAGCTTATGGCTTTTATTGATTTGAAGCCGGCTCTTTCCAAAGAACAGTTAGATCAAAGAATTCTGCGGGAATTTGAGGCTGGAAAGAACAAGCAGTTTAAGAATGTGATTGGAACTTTGTATCCGACTTCCATGCGAAGCATTATCATTGAATTGAGTGGAATTAATCCGGAAAAACCAGTGCATGATATCACGAAGGAAGAGCGGGAGCGGATTTTGAATCTGACAAAAGCATTCCCGTTTACTCTGACTGGAATGGGAGAGTTCAAGGAAGCGATTATTACAAGAGGCGGCGTATCGGTAAAAGAGATTGATCCTTCTACGATGGAGTCCAAAAAGGTAAAGGGCTTGTATTTTATTGGAGAAGTACTGGATCTTGATGCTGTTACAGGTGGATTTAACCTGCAGATTGCCTGGTCGACTGCCTGGTTGGCGGCACAGTCCGTATAAAGCGGATGTCGCAGGAAATAATATATAGAACAGGAGAAGAAATATGCCTACAAACATTGCTATTGATGGTCCTGCCGGTGCAGGAAAAAGTACGATTGCAAAAAGAGTTGCAAAAGAATTGTCTTTTATTTATGTAGATACGGGGGCGATGTATCGCGCAATGGCTCTTTATCTATTAAAACATGAAATTCCGATGGAGGATGCAGAGGCGATTGCAGAGAGCTGCCAGGATGCGAGCATTTCCATTCGCTATAAGAATGGAGAACAACAGGTCATTTTGAATGGTGAAAATGTAACAGCACTTCTTCGTGCGGAAGAAGTTGGGAATATGGCTTCTGTAAGTTCGGCAAATCCAAGTGTGCGAAAAAAACTGGTGAGTTTGCAGCAGGAACTTGCAGCCTCTGCGGATGTCGTGATGGATGGACGTGACATTGGAACGGTCGTGCTTCCCGATGCCAATGTAAAAATTTATCTGACGGCGAGCAGCCGGACAAGAGCGATGCGTCGTTACCAGGAACTTCAGCAGAAGGGAGAAACGTGTGATCTCGATGCGATTGAAGCGGATATCAAAGAGCGCGATTACCGCGATATGCACAGAGAAATTTCTCCGCTTCGTCAGGCTGAGGATGCTGTTTTGGTAGATTCTTCCGAGATGACGATTCAGGAAGTGTGCGATGCTATTATTGCTGTTTATGAGGAGAAAAAATAGATGGAGGTAAGGACTGCAAAATCAGCCGGCTTTTGTTTTGGCGTGAAACGGGCGGTGGATAAGGCGTATGAGCTGGCAGAGCACAAAGAAAAGGCTATTTATACATTAGGCCCGATCATTCACAACGAAGAAGTGATTGCGGATCTGGAAAAAAAAGGTGTGTTTGTTGCGGAAAGTCCCGAGCAGATTCCTGATCCTAAAAACAGCATTGTGATCATCCGCTCCCATGGTGTCGGAAAAGCTGTTTATGAACAGTTAAAACAGCTTGGGATTGCATATGTGGATGTGACTTGTCCGTTTGTACTGAAAATCCATAAGATTGTGGAGCGGGAAAGCGAAAAGGGCAGCCAGATCGTCATTATGGGAAATAAAAATCATCCGGAGGTACAGGGCATTTGCGGATGGTGTCATACGCCGGCTGTTGTGATTGAGACGAGGCAGGAGGCGGAAGAATTTCAGCTGAAATCGGATCAAAAAATCTGTATTGTGTCCCAAACGACATTTAATTACAATAAATTTCAAGATTTAGTTGAAATTCTTGAGAAAAAGAGGTATGATAGAATTGTTTTAAATACGATATGTTCTGCTACTCAGGAGCGGCAGAACGAAGCAAAAATCATAGCAGGTTCCGTGGATACAATGCTGGTCATTGGAGGAAAGAACAGTTCCAATACGCAGAAACTCTATGAGATTTGCAAAAAAGAATGTGGAAATACTTACTATATACAGACACTTGTTGACTTGGATTCTGAAATGTTCCAATTCAGTAGTTACGTAGGTATTACAGCAGGGGCATCGACCCCAAACAAAATTATTGAGGAGGTTCAAGAACATGTCAGAAATGAGTTTTGAACAAATGTTAGACGAATCATTTAAAACGATCAGAAACGGAGAGGTTGTGGAAGGTACTGTCATCGATGTCAAAGAAGATGAGATTATCTTAAACATTGGATATAAAGCAGACGGTATCATCACAAAGAGTGAATACACAAACGACAGCAGCGTTGTATTATCTGATCTGGTGCAGCCTGGCGACACAATGACAGCAAAAGTTCTGAAAGTAAATGATGGAGAGGGACAGGTTCTTCTCACATACAAGAGACTGGCTGCAGAAAAAGGTACCAAACGTCTGGAGGAAGCCTTTGAATCAGGAGAAGTTCTGAAAGCACCTGTAACACAGGTACTGGATGGCGGTCTTTGTGTTGTAGTCGATGAGGCAAGAGTATTTATTCCTGCAAGTCTTGTATCTGATACTTATGAGAAAGATCTTTCCAAATATGCGGATCAGGAGATTGAGTTTGTAATCACAGAGTTCAATCCAAGAAGAAGACGCATCATTGGTAACAGAAAACAGCTTCTGATGGCTGAGAAAGCTGAAAAACAGAAAGAACTGATGGAGAGAATTCAGTCAGGTGATAAAGTAGAAGGAACTGTAAAGAATGTAACAGACTTTGGTGCATTTATCGATCTGGGCGGAGCAGATGGTTTGCTTCACATCTCTGAGATGTCCTGGGGACGTGTAGAGAATCCAAAGAAAGTGTTCAATGTTGGCGATAAAGTAACAGTTCTGATCAAAGAGATCAATGGCGACAAGATTGCATTAAGCTTGAAATTCGACGAAGAAAACCCATGGTTAAATGCTGCTGAGAAATATGCAGTAGGCAACGTGGTAACTGGAAAAGTTGCACGTATGACAGACTTTGGCGCTTTCGTAGAGCTTGAGCCAGGTGTAGATGCTTTACTTCACGTATCTCAGATTTCCAAAGAACATGTAGAAAAACCGGCAGATGTACTTTCTGTAGGACAGGAAATCGAAGCAAAAGTTGTAGATTTCAATGGCGAAGACAAAAAGATCAGCCTGAGCATGAAAGCTTTAGAGGCACCTGCACAGGAAGAGGCTGCTGAGGCAACAGAAGAGTAATTTTTCTGAACAAACAACAAATTAAAAATGTAATGAAAGCCGTCGTGCGCAACGCGCACGGCGGCTTTTTACTTAGTTCTGCAGTGTGAACAGTATGGGTAAGTTATGGCGAAAATAGGTTTCGAGTTGTTCGTGATTTTGAAAAAAATCGCTATTAGGAGAAAATTTCGTGTAGCAGGTATCTTTGGATGCCTGCTTTTTTAAATTTTTATCAAGAAAATTTCCCAGACTTTTATGAATGGCAGTATCCTCCTGTGGCAGATAAAAGTAATCTTTGTAATTTTCAAAATAATTTTTGAGGATTCCGTCTGACACATCTACAGTAACGGTAATTTCATCGCCGACTGCATGAACGTCCCATTCTCTGTACAGAAAATGGAGCGGCTGAGGAAAAGGAAGTACAGGTTTTAGGTGGGCAGCCAACAGGTCAGAATGACACGCGCAGTCAGTAAGGAAGAAATTTCCATGCAAAAGTTCTGTATAAGCCTGCAGATGTTCTAACTGCAAAAGTCCCTGTATATCTTCCTGATTGTGAAGAAGAAGTGGTTTGCGGTAAGAAAAATCACGGTATTTGATCATATCACGGTAGAGCTTGACGGTGTCTTTTCCCGAAAGGGTATCTTTTCTTGTGATTTGAAGGAATGTTTCAAGATCTTTTTGTTTTGTTCCGGACAAATTGAGAAAATTTTTCAACGGTCGGTAAATGGTATAGAGATCTCGGCTGTATTTGCTGGAAAAAGGGGAAGAAATTCCATACTGCTGGCAGCGAAATTCCAGAAAGGGAATATCAAAACGGGTGCCGTTGAAATGACAAAATCCTGAAAAAGCAGAGGCATACTGGCAAAATATCTCCAAAAGCTGTTGTTCCTCGTCGGGATTGTCAGCAAACCACTGCTGCTGTTTCCACACATTGTCGCCCTGATAAAAAGCACATCCGATCAGATATACCAGTGCATTTTTTTTCTGTAATCCGGTCGTTTCAATATCGAAATAGAGACACGAATCCGGAAGAGTATTGTTAAAATTTTCTATATTATGTGAAAATGTTAACATATTTATATACAATTTGCATATTCTCCTTTGAATGATATTGTATTTAATTATATACCAGAAAAATAAAAAAAGCTAGTGCATTTTTTGTCAAATAGAGGTATAGTATTGGTATGGCTTATACAAAGTGTATGAAAAGGAGGAACATAACAGAGCGTGTTATTTTGGAATTTACAACAGAACCTGTCATGGAGTCATTTCTGGAATATGCAGATTATGGGGATTGATTTCTATCATCTTCTCAGCTGGTTTTTTATCTTCAGTTTTTTCGGCTGGGTGTGGGAGACAACACTTGTGTCTGTCAAAAGCCATAAATATGTGAACCGTGGATTTATTACGGGGCCGCTTTGTACGATTTACGGAGCCGGAGCTGTGAGTGTGTATCTGCTGTTAGTTCCATTCAGCAGTAGTTATGTGGCAATTTTCTTTGTGGGCATGATAGTTGCCACTGTTCTGGAATATATAACATCTGCTGCTATGGAAAGACTGTTTCATGCGAAATGGTGGGACTACAGTTTGAACCGATTCAATGTAAAGGGGAGAATTTGCCTGGGTGTATCCATCGGCTGGGGATTCATGTCTCTTGTATTGTATCTTTTTCTTATGCCAATTGCCGACTGGATTATGAGTTTGTATCCAAGGCTTGTAGGAGAGGTCGGCATTTGCGTGGGTTCGATTCTTTACGGTATCGATTTTGCGTTTGCCTGTGCTGCTGCATGCAATCTGGAAAGCAAACTGCGCAATCTCCGGGAATCTATGGAGGAAGTCAGAGAGAAACTCAAAGACTCCAAGGCATATGAGATATTGGAAAACGCACTGGATGATATCACAGAGCAGAGAGAAGAACTTAGCCATTCAAAAATTCTTCAAAAACTGGAAGAACACAAAGCGGAATGGATCAGACGTCAGGATCGTACATCCAAACGTTTCCTGAATGCTTATCCTGTTCTGACTGCAAATCTTCTGGAACGAAAAGAAGAATTTGAAAAGAAAAAAGAAGAAATTAAAAGCAAGGTTGAAGAAGAAATTAAAAGGAGGGTTTAAAAATGGGCATTTTATCATTTAAGGGTGGCATTCATCCTTATGATGGCAAAGAGCTGTCCAAGGAAAAGCCAATTCAAAAGCTTCTTCCAAAAGGAGAGCTGACCTATATGCTTTCGCAGCATATCGGGGCACCGGCGAATCCGGTTGTAGAAAAAGGCGATCATGTGAAGGTCGGTCAGGTAATTGCAGAGGCAGGCGGTTTTGTATCTGCACCGATTCATGCGTCCGTATCTGGTACTGTAAAAGGAATTGAGTCGAGACTGACAGTGACAGGAACAATTGGAAAAGCCATTATTGTAGAGAATGATGGGCAGTATGAAACGGTAGAATTTGAAAAAATTGATTCACTGGAAGGCTTGTCCAAACAGGATATCCTTAAAAAAGTGCAGGCTGCGGGTGTTGTTGGTATGGGAGGTGCCGGTTTCCCGACACATGTAAAACTTTCACCGAAGGAGCCGGAAAAAATTGAATATATTCTTGTTAACGGCGCAGAGTGTGAACCATATCTGACTTCTGATTACAGAAGAATGCTAGAGAATCCGGAATGGGTAGTCGGAGGTTTGAAAGTGATTCTTCAGTTGTTTGATCGTGCAAAAGGCTTTATCTGTATCGAGGATAACAAGCCGGATTGTATTGAAAAAATGCGTGAGCTCACAAAGAACGAATCAAGAATTGAAGTAAAAGAATTAAAGACGAAATATCCACAGGGTGCAGAGCGATGTCTGATTCACGCCACAACAGGAAGAGATGTCAATTCTTCGATGCTTCCTGCAGATGCCGGCTGTATCGTGGATAATATTGACACAGTTGTAGCAATTCATCATGCAGTTATGTGGGGACAGCCGCTGATGCATCGTGTCGTTACGGTAACCGGTGACTGCATTAACGATCCGAGAAACTTTGAAATCTGTACAGGTATGGATTACGAAGAGCTGATTGATGCGGCTGGCGGGCTGAAAAAAGATCCGGAGAAGATTATCATTGGCGGACCTATGATGGGAAACAGTGTTTATACACTGCATCTTCCGTCCACGAAGACCTCCTCTGCATTGCTGTGTCTGTCAAATGATGAAGTATCTCATTCGCCAAAGACAGCCTGTATCAACTGCGGAAGATGTGTCACTGCCTGTCCGGCGAACCTGGTTCCGGCACAGCTTGGCACTTATGCGGAACATCACAACGAAGAGGCATTTGTAAAATGGGAAGGTATGGAATGTGTTGCTTGTGGCTGCTGCAGCTTTGTATGCCCGGCAAAACGTCCACTGACGCAGGAAATCAAATCCATGCGTGCGATTGTTCTGGCAAACCGCAAAAAGAAATAAGTCTAAGGAGAGGAAGTAGAGAACATGATCGATTTGTTAAACGTGTCAGCTTCACCTCATATCCGGTCGAAGGTGAGCACAGATAAAATTATGCTTATGGTAATCATTTCGTTATTACCGTCAGCACTGTTCGGCTGCTGGAATTTTGGTATCCGCGCATTGCTGGTATTATTGATCTCTGTGGCATCAGCTGTTGCTACAGAATACATATACGAAAAATGTATGCATAAAACCATAACAGTTGGAGATTTCAGTGCAGTCCTGACAGGACTTCTGCTTGGTATGAATATGCCGCCGATGATTCCACTTTGGATGCCGGCTCTGGGCAGCGTATTTGCGATTCTCGTTGTAAAACAGCTGTTTGGAGGTCTGGGACAGAACTTTATGAATCCGGCATTGGGAGGTAGATGTTTCCTCTTGATATCCTTTACTTCGATTATGACTAATTTTGATTGTGATGCTTATACAGGAGCAACACCGCTTGCCATTTTAAAATCAGGCGGGACAGTAAATGCATTTGATATGATCATTGGCCGTACTTCCGGTACAATTGGTGAGACA
>JALFVM010000126.1 GCA_022787145.1 Lachnospiraceae bacterium
CGCACAGGCATTTGGAGAAATTTTCGCAGATTTTTCGAGCATAGCGATTGCTCGCGACGCACTGTTTGAGCGCAAAGCGCGAGTTCGCGGCAAGAGCAATCCATAAGCGGCGCAGAAAAAGCAAGAAAATCGACATGCCTGTGCGGTGGTATCCCTCCCGGGCGAGTGGCGGTCATGTGGAAAAACTCCGGAAGAAATTGACCCAAAACTATGCCGTTTGAAAGTGTTCCGTTGACCAGGAAAGTGGTGCACATACGACCACCCCGACAAACAGAAATTTTTGAAGAATATTTTTTTTGATTGCGTCAATACTATTCGTGTTCAACAATACAATTCAAAGGAGGCACTCACATGAAAGAAATTTCCATTCTTGATCTGCAGAATCTCCGCCACCTGATCGGTGGATTCGAGACAAGCCACTGCAAAATGACAGACTATGCAAATCAGGCTCAGGATCCTCAGGTAAAACAGATGTTCCAGGACGCAGCCAACTGTGCCATGCAGCATAAGCAGGAACTGATGAAATTCTTATAGGAGGAAAGCAGAATGAACGATAAAACAATGGTATCGGATGCATTGGTATCCATCAACAACGAATTGAAAATGTATGCGGACTATATTTCACAGTCCGAAAACAAAGAACTGAAACAGATGTTAAAGCAGTTCCGCAACGAATGCGAAATGTCCCAGGAAAAGCTTTATAACCTGGCAAGAGAAAAAAGCTTCTATGTACCTGCTGCAAAAGCAACACAGGAAGAAGTACAGCATGTAAAATCTGTGCTCACCCAGTCAACCACTATATAATTTTTATCTCTCTCACTTTTTGTGCTTACAGAAAAGGGGGCTGCCACCGCAGCCCCCTTTTCTATTCCACATCCACCGGATGATTCTTCATAATTTTAAAATACATCACAAGCAAAAGCGTATCTGCCAGAACCCATGCTACCGGACTCGCCAAACAGACGCCAAGATAGCTCTTATAGTGTCCTGCAATCAGCGCAACAATCGCACGTCCCACCAGTTCTGCAACACCTGCCATCATCGGAAGCACTCCATAACCCATACCCTGGATTCCATTTCGATAGGTATTGACAATAGCAAGAAACATCAAGAATATAGAAATACATCTCAGATACGTATCTGCGTATCCCATGATTTCTGTCACATTATCCGATACAAACAGGTATACCATATATTTTCCGCCGAAGACAAACACGGCCGCAGCAAATACGGAATACACGGCTCCGATGATTGTGATTGCACGAAATCCCTGACGGATTCTGGTGTATTTCCCAGCGCCACGATTCTGCGCACAATAATTTGTCATCGTAACGCCCATCGCCACATACGCCTGTGTCAGAATCTGTTCAATTTTAATGGCCGCTGTATAAGCCGCAACTGCCAGAGAACCAAGCGTGTTCAACGCCGCCTGCACCATCATGGTTCCAATCGCTGTGATGGAATACTGAAATCCCATCGGGAAGCCGATTCCCATCTGAATTTTTGCCAGATGACCATCAATTTTCCAATCGTCTCTCTCCAGCTTCAAAATAGGAACCTTTCTTATAATATAGAGCAGACAGCACAATGCTGAGATTCCCTGTGCGATAACCGTTGCCCATGCTGCACCGGGCGCTCCCATTTGAAACACAATAATCAGAAGAAGATCGAGCAAAACATTCAATCCAGCTGCCAGAATCAGAAAATACAGCGGCGTTTTGCTGTTTCCAATGGCCCTTAACACACTGGAAAAAAGGTTGTACGCGGTCTGGGCAAAAATGCCGCCGCAGATAATCATAATATAATGATAAGCATCCGCAAAAATATCGGCAGGAGTATTCATGAAAATAAGCAGCTGCTTCATACAAAGCATACTCAATGCCGTCATGACTGCAGATACGATTGCCGAAAGCACATAAGCGGAACCCACCGTCTTTCGCATTCCCCTCATATCCCTTGCACCAAAACGCTGCGATGTCAAAACTGTAAACCCTGCTGTCATTCCCTGAAGGAAACCTATCAGCAAAAACATAATTGTTCCCACAGAACCTACAGCCGCCAATGCCGTTGTCCCCACAAATTTTCCAACGATGATTGTATCGGCCATACTGTAAAACTGCTGAAACACATTTCCCAGAAATACCGGGATCGTAAAACTGATAATCATTTTCGACGGACTTCCAACCGTCATATCTTTTTCCATAATCATACTCCTCTCCAAATGTACGGCTACATTTTTTTACAAACCCGGTAATTATAGTTGGAACTGAACCTATTGTCAATATATTACAAAAACAAAATCCATTTTCGTCTGTTTTTAAGGTTTTCCTCAAAAAGCAGGGCATTTTCTTGTAATTTTATACATATTCCTATTACATCCGCTCACTTTTATTTGCGTGCATACAGTATAAAATATGCACAAAAGCACGCAAAAAAAGAAAGCCCTGCATTGTATGCAGAAGCCTCCTTTTTTCTTACACAATCTTATTTATTCAGTTTCGTAAAATACGCTTTTGTTTCTGATACAACAACTCCGCTCAGAGAAATCAGAGCGATCAGGTTCGGGAATGCCATCAGCGCATTGAAGATATCTGCGATGTTCCATACAGCCTCTACCGTCATGTATGGTCCCATAAATACTGCCAGAATATACAGCCATCTGTAAGTCTTTACAGCTGTCATATTTCTGTTGGACAGATATTCCAGACATCTCTCACCGTAATAGTTCCATCCGAGAATTGTCGTAAATGCAAAAAATACAAGACAAAGCATCAGTACAAAAGATGCAACCTGCGGCGGGAACGGAAGTCCCTTCTGGAACGCAGCCATCGTGATTGCCACACCTTCCAGCCCTTCTACATTCCATGTGCCTGCCAGCACGATAGAAAGACCTGTCATCGTACAGATCACGATGGTATCAATAAAAGTACCTGTCATGGATACCAGACCCTGACGGGCAGCGTCGTGTGTCTGAGCTGCTGCAGCCGCGATTGGCGCACTACCAAGACCAGACTCGTTTGAGAAAATACCACGGGCAATACCTTTCTGCATAGCGACAACCATGCTTCCCATAGCACCGCCGGCCAGTGCACTTCCTGTAAATGCACTCTTTACGATGGTAGCAATCGCTCCCGGAATCTGTGGAATATGTGTCAGGATAATAATTGCAGCAAACACAAAATAAAGCACTGCCATAAATGGCACGATTACCTGTGATACGCTTGCGATTCGTTTCAGACCGCCGATGACAACCAGACCTACACAAAGTGTCACGATCAGACAGGTGATTACCGTTACCCAGGAATACGTATGTCCGAACAGTTCTACTGTGTAAGCCATATTCGGATCAAAGAAGTTGGTAGATGCAGATGCGATACCGTTTACCTGTGTAAACGTACCGATTCCAAACAGACCTACACCAGCTCCAAAGAACGCAAAAATCTTTGCAAGCCATCTCCATTTCACACCCATACCGTTTTCGATATAGTAGAATGGTCCGCCCAGTACGTGTCCGTCTTCGTCAATCGTACGATACTTGATTGCCAGAAGCCCTTCGGCATATTTCGTTGCCATTCCGAAAAATGCGGCAACGATCATCCAGAATAACGCTCCCGGTCCGCCGGCAGCGATTGCTGTGGCAACACCTACGATATTACCGGTACCGATGGTCGCAGACAAAGCAGTACAGAGAGCTCCAAAACTGCTGACCTCTCCCTTGCCATTTTCTTCATTTTTCACCATGTACTTCAGGGCTTTTCCAAGATGTCTGACCTGTAATAATCCAAGTCGGACGGTTAAGTAGATTCCTGTCACCAGGATAAGAATGATCAGTGGCAGTCCCCAGACTACGCCATCAAACCATGTGATAAAGTTGTTGATTGATTGTAACATATGAAATTCTCCCTCCATCCTTTTGCCTGAGTGATTAGCGGCATTTTGCCGGGTACACCTTCGGCGCCCGCTTTTTGCGGGACTCTCCTGAGTTTTTTACGCAGATCCCCCCTGCGCAATGACACTACTCTATCATATGGAAGGAGAAATTTCAACAGTCAATTACAAATTTGGGCATTATATGCAATACAAGGTCTCTTTCCTTGGTACTTTTGCTGTTTTTTTGTCCGATTTTATCGCTGTCAAGCGCTCTTTTTCTGATGATAGATTCTGGACTTTTGCACCACCTGCATTGCCGATGTCACAATCATGACTCCAAGTGCAATCGATGCCGCTTCCTGAAGCACAAGCTTCAGATAAGACTGAAACAAAATCGCATGCCCCTGCACCATATGGAACATCGTATAATACAAGTTTCCTCCCGGTATCAATGCAATCACCATAGGAATCAAAAGTACTGTCGCAGGTGACTTTACAACCCTTGCCAAAACCTCAGCAAATACAGAGGCCAGAAGCGAAGCCACAAAAAGGGCAATCATTTCCTGACCAGTGAAATGATCGACAACTAAAAATACCGTCCATATCACAGCTCCGCCGATTCCAACAAGCAACAGCCTTGTTTTGCGAATATTAAAAAAGATTGCAAATCCAATCGTACCCAAAAATGCCATCAGAATTTGAATCAGTTCGTCTCCCATCATTTCCTCCTAATACACCAATAACGTTACCGTGAAACCAACTGCCAGTGCGATTGCCGTCAGCACAGACTCACACAGCCTTCCCGTTCCGGCCATCACATCCCCGTTAATCATATCACGAATTGCATTTGTAAAGGCAAGTCCCGGAATCAGCGGCATGATATTTCCAATAACAATCTTATCAATGTTTTGTCCAAGCCCGATTTTGACCAGAACAACAGCCGCAGCGCCTCCCAAAAGCGAGCAGATCAGATTCGACACAATATAATTCATATTAATTCTGCGATTAAAGCGTACCAGAAAATACAGCAGCACTCCAATTGGTGCCGACGCCGCCGCATCCCGGAAGCTTCCTCCGAAAAACACCGTAAAAGAAGCCGAAATCAACGCATAAGCAAACACATAAATCCATTTGGAATATTCAGATACTTGGCAAATCTCATCTAGTTTCTTCTGTATATACGCTTCCTCCTGCGGGTTGCTGCACAGTTCTCTCGACAATTCATTCAAAAGCTCCAGCCTTGTAAAATCCGTATCGTGCGTATGAATTCTTCTTGTCTGTGTAATAACATGTCCATCTGCCGTTGTCACAGTAACCACGATACTGGTTGTGATGGAAAAGACTTGAGCCTCTGTCATCTCATACGCACAGCACAGCCTCGAGATGGTATCCTCCACACGACTGACCTCGCCTCCTGCAATCAGCATCAATTCCCCGATTTCCAGAATTTTTGAAAGCACAACTTCGTTTTTCATCGCGTCCTTTTGTCCCCCTTGACAATTTCATTCCATTATAGTTTTCTTCCATGGAAATAGCAAGTA
>JALFVM010000141.1 GCA_022787145.1 Lachnospiraceae bacterium
ACGAGTATGACATCGCAGCAGATGCCTTTGATGAACTGCTGGATAAGGCTGAATATGATGAGCTTGTAGACGGTGAGGAATTGTAATTTATTTTGAATCTTGACAAACAGACGAGAAAATTGAATACTCCATTTTAGAAGCAGGTCATTCCCCTTCAGCTAACTGTTAACTCCGACTAAGACACTCCGGAGAGCCGTCGTACCTAAGTCTGCGTAAACAGTGGACGCCTAAGTGTGTGGAGCAAGCTGCCAGTGGCAGGTTGCGGAGCTCTTCAGGCTCACTTGCTCCAATGCTTCTAAAATGGACTGCTTGATTTTCACACGCTTCCTGACGATGCAAAATGACACCAATAGCTTAGTTTTTTTAATTCGTATAAACGATAAAGTAAATGGGCTTAACAAAATACATGCTGCGTATCAATAGGATTCTGTGACAGACGCAACTGCCGTTATTGTTTTGTATCGTGGGAGATGAATATGAACAAAAACCGTAATTGGTACAGAGACATTGGGAAAAGCGAGCCTGAAGATCCATCGCCTACGGAGACTAGGCGCGAAGGTTTTCCTGAGCGTTATAATCGCAGTTGGCGATTAGCTGAAGGGGAGCGGCCTGTTTCTGTACCAATTACGGTTTTTGTTCAATTAAATCCCACGAATCAAAAAGTATATCAGATGAGATTTAGAGACAAGCTTTGATTTTTTCAATCATTTCTTCATATTCTGCATCACTCAGATATTTCTTGTCCGGGTTCATCTGGAAAACGCCGCCCCATTCATCCTGTCCTTTGTACTTTGGTACAAGATGCATGTGAAGATGGCAGCCTGTGTCACCATATGCACCGTAATTCACTTTATCTGGCTGAAATGCCTTATGAATGGCTCTCGCTGCTCTTGTCACATCTGCAAAGAAACGATTTCTGTCCTCGTCACTGATATCAACAATCTCACTGACATGATCTTTAAATGCTACAATACATCTTCCGGGTTTACTCTGTTCTTTGAATAAAATCAACTGACTCACATCCAGATCACAGATTTTAATGCCAAATTTTGCAAGCGGTTCTCCGCCAACACAGTATCCACAATTCTGATCTTTCATGAAAACCTCCCAATATAATTGATACAATTATTATAAACGTTACATATTCATTTCTCAACATTTTTTATTTTTCTTTACTTTCGGACTGAAAACCATTATACTTTTTAACTATCGGAGGACAATACATGAGCAAATCATTATTTATTGCAGAGAAACCAAGTGTTGCCCAGGAGTTCGCCAAAGCACTGAAGGTGAATGCCCAGAGGCGTGATGGTTACCTGGAATCAGAAAATACGATCGTGACATGGTGTGTAGGGCATCTTGTCACCATGAGTTATCCTGAGGCCTATGATATAAAATACAAGCGCTGGTCATTGGAGACTCTGCCCTTTTTGCCGGGTGAATTTAAGTACGAAGTGATACCGGCAGTAAAAAAACAGTTTGAAATTGTAAAAAGCCTTTTGAATCGTCCGGATGTGACAACCATCTATGTGTGTACGGACTCCGGACGTGAAGGAGAATACATATACCGACTTGTTGCCCAGATGGCAGGTGTGAAGGGCAAGCAGGAGAGGCGAGTCTGGATTGATTCACAGACGGAAGAGGAGATTCTCAGAGGAATCAAAGAAGCAAAAGATCTGAGTGCCTATGACAACCTGAGTGCATCTGCATACCTGCGGGCGAAGGAAGATTACCTTATGGGAATTAATTTTTCCCGTTTGCTGACGCTTTTGTATGGCAACAGTATTTCCAATTATCTGGGGACCAAATATCAGGCCATATCCGTTGGTCGTGTTATGACTTGTGTGCTGGGTATGGTGGTCAGAAGAGAGCGGGAGATCCGTGAATTTGTAAAGACTCCTTTCTACCGTGTCTTGGGAAAATTCTCGCTGGAAGGAAAAGAATTTGACGGTGAATGGCGTGCCGTGGAAGGCAGCCGATTCTTTCAGTCCCCCTATCTGTACAAAGAAAATGGTTTCAAAGAGAGGGAAAAAGCCGAAGAACTTCAGGCTATTCTTCAGCAGGAGAGTACGCTTATTGCACCTCAGGAAGGCATGCATACGGTTCTTGACAAAATCGAGAAAAAGAAAGAAAAGAAGAATCCACCACTTCTATATAATCTGGCGGAACTTCAGAATGATTGTTCCAGGATGTTTAAGATCAGTCCTGATGAAACACTGCGTGTTGTTCAGGAGTTATATGAAAAGAAACTGGTCACTTATCCAAGAACAGATGCGAGAGTTTTGTCTACAGCAGTTTCCAAAGAAATTACAAGAAATCTGAACGGGCTGCTTCGCTTTCCTGTTGCACAAGCATTTGCACAGGAAATTCTGGATAACGGAAGTTATAAAGGGCTTGCAAAGACAAGATATGTGAATGACAAACAGATCACTGACCATTATGCGATCATTCCCACCGGACAGGGGCTGGGAAATCTGAATCGACTTCCTGTTGTGTCCCAGAAGGTATATCAGGTGATTGTCAGAAGATTCCTGAGTATCTTTTATCCGCCGGCTGTTTATGAGAAAATAAGTCTAGTGACAGCTGTAGGACAGGAAAAATTGTTTTCAAGTTTCAAAGTGCTTGTTGAGGAAGGATATCTGAAAGTGGCAAACGTTCCGTCGCGGAAACAGGAAAACGAAAAAGAAGAAAAGACAGAAGACATTCAGTGTGATGCAGCTTTTTTGGAATATCTACATAAACTGAAAAAAGGAGCCTTTCTTCCGGTGGAAGCGTTTGAGATTAAAGAAGGAGAAACTTCCCCGCCGAAACGATATAATTCCGGAACCATGATCCTTGCAATGGAAAATGCCGGTCAGTTGATTGAAGATGAAGAACTGCGTGCACAGATCAAGGGAAGTGGAATCGGTACAAGTGCTACAAGAGCAGAAATACTGAAAAAACTGGTAAATATCAAGTATATTGCA